>JABURU010000120.1 GCA_014762485.1 Gammaproteobacteria bacterium
TGTATAAGGGACCGGGTTACTTCTTGTCGATAGAGATAACCAGACGCAGGTTGGCCTCGACCATCTCCTTCTTCGCGCGGCGAGCCTTGGCCTCACCGATGGACATTTTGCGATTGATCTCTTTCAAATCGCTGATGCTCATGCCGCTTTCCTGCTCGATGGCGGTCAGCTTGGCCTGGGCACGGCGAATGTCATCTTCGTAGTGCTTCAGCACAGCAACGTATGACTCGTCGGAATCCAGTTGCTTATCCAGCCAGCCAGCATCGGTTTCATTCTCAGGGAATGTCGTCACGAACTGCTTACGAGGCATCTTCGCCTGGTTAACGCAGATCTTCATAATGCTCTTTTCGTGGTAACGAATGCGATCCACCAGATCACGCATATTCATTACCAGCAGATCGACGGTCTTCGGTGGTAGTTTCAGCTCCAGGAACATCTCCGCCAGCTCGAGACGCATGGCCTTAAGATCGTCACCGCCATGACCCTTGCTAGCGATCCTTTGCTGGATCTGGTCATATAACTTTTCAATAGCGGCAAAGCGCTCTGCCGTCTCTTCGGGATCGGGACCCAGATCTACCGCTTCTTCTTCCTCGTCATCATCGGAGTCCACATCCGCACCTTCCGCCGCAGGCGGTGCCGCGGGGGCCGCAACAAACTCTTCTTCATTTGGATCAACAAAGCCAGTGATCACCTCAGATAGGCGACCCTCGTTTTCTATGACGCGCTTATAATCGCCCAGCACGTGGCCTACCGTTTCGCTGTAGTTGGCCAGCGCCGACATCATATGGCCCATGCCTTCTTCAATACGCTTGGCGATCACAATCTCGCCTTCACGGGTCAACAGATCAACGGCACCCATTTCACGCATGTACATACGCACAGGATCAGTAGTACGACCAAAATCAGAATCCAGCGCAGCCAGGGCGGCGGCGGCCTCTTCGGCAGCATCTTCATCTGTCGATACGGCGTTATCGGACATCAGCAACGACTCGGCATCCGGTGCCTGCTCGTGCACCTCTATGCCCATATCATTGATAGTCGTAATGATATCTTCGACTTGTTCCGGATCCACGATGTCGTCGGGAAGGTGGTCATTGACCTCAGCGTAAGTCAGGTAACCCTGCTCCTTACCCTTTGCTATCAACAACTTAATACGTGATTCCTGCTGTTCTCGATCCATTGCCATACGGTTAAAAACCTATAAAAAAATGACTTATAAAAGCGAAAAAGATAACCCACTATGATACTACAGAGCGCATGCCCTCATCAATGTAGATAGCTTTTTCCTGTTAACCTCACCCTTCTTATTGACCGGTCAAAAGCCGGTTAAGTTCTTGTTTTTCTTCATTTGATAGCTCGCCGAACTTCGACTTTTCCAGCAGTTGCTCCTGCCGAATGCCCACCAGTTGCTGATCCAGCCGTCGTAGCGCGCCTTGAAAATCCTCTTTCATCTGTTCGCCATCGAGCAATAGTTCTTCTTGTGCCAGCCTATATAGTGGCCTTTCGTGCTCACTGCCTCGCCAGTGTTCCAGTAACACGGCAGGTGAGATATGGGGACTGGCTTGCACCATTTCAACCATTTCGATCATCAGTCGTACGCCTGGCACAGGTAAATCATCAAATCGCAGCGCTGCCCCCACTTCATGCGCGAGTGTCGGCTCGTGCAACAGGCCGCGTATAATTGTTCTCACCGGTGACACCCCATCATTACGCATGGGAGCCGTGATCTTCTGCTTTGCCGGCTCGCTGGCCTGTCCTCTGCCGATGGCGGCATGCAGCTGGCTCAGTGTCATCTGGCTACTCTGCGCCAGTTGTTGACTTAGCATAGTACGCAAAACCCCTTCCGGCATCTTTGCCAGTAAAGGTTTCGCCTTTTCCACCAGGGCCGCACGCCCCTCTATGGTGTTTATGTCGACCTGAGATTGCAGAACTTCAAAGAAATATTCCGAAAAAGTCATTGAATTTGAGATTCTTGCCTCAAATTGCACTTTTCCTTCCTCTCGCACCAGGCTATCGGGATCCTCGCCCTCTGGCAGGAACATAAACCGTAACTGGCGACCTTCACGCATCGCCGGCAGGGCATTCTCCAATGCACGCCAGCCCGCCTCGCGCCCGGCCCGATCGCCATCAAAGCAAAACACCACCTCTCCGACCATGCGAAACAGTCGGTTCAGGTGTTCCGGTGTGGTGGCCGTACCCAGTGTCGCCACCGCGTAGCGAATATCATTCTGTGCCAGTGCCACCACATCCATGTAGCCTTCCACCACCATCAGGCGTTCCAGCTTGCGCAGTGCCTTGCGAGCCTCGTAAAGGCCATAGAGCTCCTTGCCTTTATGAAATACAGGGGTTTCCGGTGAGTTCAGGTATTTCGCGCCGTTATCTTCACCAGGTAGTACGCGACCACCGAAGGCGATGGTACGGCCACGGGCATCGCGGATCGGGAACATAATGCGATCGCGGAAACGATCATAAGTGCCACCGGCATCCTTTTTGATCAGCATGCCAGCCTGGATTAGCATCTCGCTCTATTCCTTGCCACTACCGAATACCGAACTCAGGTTGTCCCAGCCCGGCGGGGCAAAACCAATACCAAACTCTGCGGCAATGTTTCCACTCAAGCCGCGCTGTTTTAAATATTCCACCGCGCGGGGGGCCTGGGCATGTTCACGCAACTGCTTACGATAAAAACCTGCAGAGCGTTCCAGCACATCGTAGATATTACCCAGATCGGGGCCATCTTCGCGTCGCGCCACACTACCTTGTTCACGCGGTACCGGCATGCCGACACGAGAAGCCAGGTCCTCGACCGCCTCGACAAAGCCCATATGTTCGTATTCCATCAAAAAGCCCAGCGCCGTGCCATGGGCACCACAACCAAAGCAATGGTAAAACTGCTTGGTCGGGCTAACCGTAAACGAGGGGGTCTTTTCGTCGTGGAATGGGCAACAGGCAGAGTACTCTTTACCCTGTTTTTTTAACTGTACGCGCTCATCAATGACATCAACAATGTCCACACGGGACATCAACTCATCAACAAATTCACGGGGGATCCTGCCTGCCATGACGGGATTGTACGGTGAAAAGGGGGAGTGGGGCGAGAGTTAACCGGTATTAACCGGTCAACTTTGCCTTAATCTTGCCGCTGACCGCGCCCATATCGGCACGTCCCTGCATCTTGGGCTTGAGTATGCCCATGACCTTGCCCATATCTTTCATCTCGGCGGCACCGCTGGCGGCGACGGCCTCATTGATCATGGCATCGATCTCTTCATCGCTCAGTGCCGCAGGCAGGTAATCCTGAATTACGACGATTTCGGCCTGCTCTTTGGCACTCAGGTCATCACGACCGGCCTTGTCATATTGGGCGATGGACTCGCGACGCTGCTTAACCATTTTATCCAGCACAGCCAACGTTTCAGCGTCATCCAGCTCGATGCGCTCGTCGACTTCTTTCTGCTTAATGGCCGCCTGGATCAGACGAATAACCGCAAGGCGCTCTTTATCTTTGGCGCGCATCGCCGCTTTCATGTCGTCTGTGATCCTGGCCTTGAGCTCACTCATGGCAGCGTCGTCCGCTAATTAGTACAGGCGTACAGTTTTAGATTTTTCGCGCATAACCTTTTTCTGGTAGCGCTTAACAGCCGCTGCCTTCTTGCGCTTACGCTCAGAAGTTGGCTTCTCGTAGAATTCACGACGACGGATATCAGACAGTACGCCAGCTTTTTCACAAGCGCGCTTAAAACGACGAATCGCAATATCAAAAGGTTCGTTCTCTTTAACTCGAACAGCAGGCATTCAATCGACCTCAATTAAAACCTTGAAAATTAGGAACCGGCAATTCTAATCCCCTCTGAACCATTTTGCAAAAGGATCATGCGGCTTTTTCACTATTTTTCCTTGTCAGCGGCTCATCGCGACGGTATCTTTCCGCCCATGCGTATATTAGGTATCGAATCCTCCTGCGATGAGACCGGTGTAGCCGTCTATGACAGCGACCAGGGACTGCTCGCCCATGCCCTGCACAGTCAGGTGGCATTGCACGCTGAATATGGCGGGGTGGTGCCCGAACTGGCCTCGCGCGATCATGTGCGCAAGACAATACCGCTGATCGACCATTGCCTGAAACAGGCAGCACTGACAAAAACCGATATCGACGGCATCGCCTTTACCGCCGGCCCCGGCCTGCTGGGTGCCTTGCTGGTAGGCGCCTCTATCGGCCGTAGCCTGGCCTGGGCCTGGGGCATTCCTGCCGTCGGGGTACATCATATGGAAGGCCACCTATTGGCACCGATGCTGGAAGAGACACCGCCGGCGTTTCCCTTTGTCGCCCTGCTGGTCTCCGGTGGTCATACCCAACTGGTCAAGGTAGAAGGCATTGGCCAATATGAAATGCTCGGCGAGTCCATCGATGATGCCGCCGGTGAGGCCTTTGACAAGACCGCCAAGCTGCTGGATCTGGGTTATCCCGGCGGTCCCGCGCTGGCGAAACTGGCCACCGAAGGTGATCCCACACGCTTTAAGTTTCCCCGCCCAATGACCGATCGTCCCGGCCTGGAGTTCAGTTTCTCTGGATTAAAAACCTTTGCCCTGAATACCTGGCAAAAGCACCCGGATGAGAAGGCGAACATCGCCCGTGCCTTTGAGGATGCCGTGGTCGATACCCTGGCGATCAAATGCAAGCGAGCACTACAGCAGACCGGCCTAAAGCGCCTGGTGATCGCCGGTGGTGTTAGTGCCAACACCCACCTGAGAGAAAAGCTCGCCGAGCTGACCAGCTCATTAGGTGGTGAAGTCTATTACCCTCGACCCGAGTTTTGTACCGATAACGGTGCAATGATCGCCTTTGCTGGCACTCAGCGCCTGTTACATGGTCAACATGAAGAGATCGCCATCAAGGCTCAGGCACGCTGGCCAATGGAAAGCTTAAGCGCGATCTAAATTCACACCTCTTTTCTATTCCCTGCTTGCATCCATTCTTGGCTGCTGAGCGTAGATCACCTATGCCCAGTAAAAAGCTCCCCCAAGGAATCATATTATGACCTCTGCCAGTAGCCTGCTGTTTTTACCAACCTCCAAACTGATGTCCCGACTTCCGATGACAAAGAAGTTCGGTCTTATCCTGGTCGTATTCATCATCCCTCTGTTCTATTTAAGCCTGACGACCATTAATGCAAAGCTTTCCACTATACAACATCATCAACAGCAACAAACCGGGCTGGAAAACATTAAGCGTGCGCAAGACCTGCAAACCAGTTTCATGCAATTGCGAGATATACATTACGCACGAGAAAAAGGCATGCATTCCCTATCGATAGATACGAATCAGTTAATGCGCCAGGCAGAGCAACAACTACAAACTATACAAGGAGCCGGGAGTGACGCCAGTAACAAGCAAGTCGAGATCATTACTGAACGCTGGAAAGAGATTCAGACGGCCAGAGGCTCGGCACTAAATATTAATGATCAATATGATGGACTAGTTAATGCCGTCCAGGCACTTCACATGCGCTTATCGGAAGACTACCAGCTGGTCTCCAATAGCATGCTGGATTATTATCACCTTAGCCGCTTACTTGCTGATCACCTGCCTTTGGTCAGTAACCAAATTAGCAGCATACGAGGCCTGTCCAGTGGCGTAATTGCTTCCGGCTCATTCACACCCAACAGTTACATAAAGCTTTCTGCAAAGAATGATGAATTAGCCACCTCTATCGCCACACTGCAATATGCCTATCAGGCCTTATCGGCCATGCCAAACTTAACCGCCACAGCGCAAGCGAACATTACCCAGTTCAAACAACTGATCGATGTCATACAAACCCGGGTACTCGATCCTGATAGCTTTCAGATATCTGCCAATGATGCGTTTGCACATGCCAACCAGTCATTACAATCTATTCAACAACTGTCGGCAGAAACCTCGGCTATGCTAATGCAGCTTTATTCCCAGGATATTCAAAATAGCTGGGCCGCGATGTATGAAGTGCTGTTTATCAATATCATGATCTCTGCATTGCTAATTTATCTATTTGCCGGCTTTTATCTTTCCGTCAAGCGCGACATTACTCATATCAATCACTCGTTAACCGAGCTGGCCAACGGTAACCTGGCCACTCGTGCACATGCTGATGGTCGTGATGAGATCGGAGAGATCGCCCTACACATCAACCAGATGGCTGAAAAGATTTCCGCTATTATTGGCAAGATCACGGATGCCTCGGTACAGGTGGTCAGCTCGGCAGAACAAACCTCTACCGTTACCAGCCAGACCTTAAGCGGCATACATCAACAAAATAATGAAATTGATCAGGTCGCTACAGCCGTTACCGAACTCTCTGCCACGGTCACTGAGGTTGCCAACCATGCGGCACATGCGGCAGAGGTCGCCGATACCGCGGACGAGGAAGCCAAGCAGGGCCAGCATGTAGTAAATCATACGATAGAAACCATACAAAACCTGGCCGACGAGGTAGAAAACGCGGCCACGGTCATTAAAGGACTGGAGGCGGAGAGCGAGAACATCGGTACCGTGGTGAGTGTGATTCGCGACATCGCCGAGCAGACCAACCTGCTGGCCTTGAACGCGGCCATCGAGGCGGCGCGCGCCGGCGAACAGGGCCGCGGCTTTGCCGTCGTTGCCGATGAGGTGCGCTCACTGGCCTCCAAAACCCAGGAGTCCACCGAAGAGATTCGCTCATTAATCGAGCGTCTACAGGGCAGCGCACAAAATGCCGCCAGCGTGATGTTAAATGGCCAGAAACGGGCAGAACACAGTGTTAACGAGGCCAGTAAAGCCGGCAGTGCACTGGAAGCGATTACCTCCGCGGTCTCAAATATCCGCGATCTGAACCGCCTGATCGCCAGCTCGGCGGAGGAACAAAGCTCGGTAACCGAGGAGGTGAATCGTAATATTATTTCCATCCGCGATATCTCTTCCCAAACCGCCGAGGGCGCTGACCAAACCACGCAGGCCAGTGAGCAGCTGCGTATCGTCAGCCAGCAAATGGAGCAGGTATCTACCGAGTTCAAGCTATCAGCCAAACAGCTAAATATAAATGAGGGGGTGCCCCTGCGTTACCGCGGGGGCGCAAAGATTGATGGCCTAGCTTTTCTTCTGACCGATCTTGGTTTCGGTGCCCGCCAACAAGCGTCGAATATTGCCACTATGCCGGGTCAACAGGATGGCGGTAAGGATCACATTCATCCCGACCAGGATCTCTGAGCCCACCAACTGGTACATATATATAGGTGAAAGGATACTGGCGACGATCGCGGACAACGAGGAATAACGACTGATCAGCGCCATCACCAACCAGGAGGCAATCACCGCCAGGCCAACCTGCCATGATATGGCCACCAGCACGCCCAATGCAGTGGCGACACCCTTGCCGCCTTTAAAGCCAAAGAAGACCGGAAACAGATGACCGAGAAAGGCACCCGCGGCAACCAGTGCCAGTACCATATCCTCGACCTGCATCGCCACTGCGGCCACTACGGGAATCACGCCCTTTAACACATCCCCTAGCAAGGTGATGATCGCCGCCTTTTTACCACCCAGGCGTAATACATTGGTCGCACCAGGGTTACCGGAACCACCACTACGAGGGTCCGGTAACCCCCATAATTTACACACGATAATGGCCGATGAGAATGATCCCATCAGGTAGGCACCAATAATTAGTAGAATATCAACTGCGCTCATACTTCACTCCCGCTAGATAACCGCATTATACCCTCAGGGGATTTATCCTCGATAGTGGCCAGGTAATCAAAAGGCTATATATCCGCGATAGCAAGCAATGATTTGGCAACCACCTTGGTCACAAGGTATAGTTCGCGCAAACACGGGGAGAACTATGGATATTGTCTATATTCGCGACCTGCGCATCGAGACCGTCATCGGTATCTATGACTGGGAGCGCAGCTGCAAGCAGACCATCAGCCTCGATATCGAGATGGCCTGTGATATTCGCAAAGCCGCCGCCAGCGATGATATCGCCGATGCACTGGACTACAAAGCCGTCGCCAAGCGTCTGATCCAGTTTGTAAGCGAGAGCGAGTTCCAGCTGGTAGAAAAGCTAACCGAAGAGATCGCCTCGATCATCATGAACGAATTCAATGTGCCCTGGGTACGCGTGGTGATGAATAAAAAAGGCGCGGTGCGAGGTTCTCGCGATGTTGGCATTATTATCGAGCGAGGCAATAAAGACTGATGGCACGTGTCTATTTGAGCCTGGGCAGCAACATTAACCGCGAACAAAATATTCGTGGTGCCCTGCATGAATTACACAAACTTTACGGCACACTCACCATATCACGTGTATTTGAAAGCGAGTCAGTGGGCTTTGAAGGTGATGCTTTTTATAATCTCGCCGTCGGCCTGGATACCGATGATGACGTGTTAAGCATCAACGATACGATACACCATATAGAAGACCAGTTCGGTCGAGTACGCAGCGGACCGCGCTTTAGTTCACGTACTCTGGATATAGATCTATTACTTTATGATGAATTGATCATCAAGCAAGGCAAACTGGAATTACCGCGCGACGAAATCACCAAAAACGCCTTTGTCCTCTGGCCTTTGGCCGAGATTGCCCCGGAGTTGATCCATCCCGTGCTAGGTATCTCAATGCATGAATTATGGCAGCAGTTTGATCAAGCCTCGCAAACGCTCTACCCGGTGGACTTTGATTCCAGCATCTAGACTATGTCACAAGCTATTATTACTCTTCCACATTACTAACTATTGCCGTAATAGACAATCGAACGCTACGACCAGATACCGCAGCAATCACATATACATGTAGACACCTTTTTACTTCATCACATGGAGCTTTTTGCGATCCTGGTTCACTGTTTTTGAAAGTGATGGATATGGACCCAATTTCGTTGTTGAACTGTGACAACCGATTCAGCCCATAACCACTCCGATTACGGATAAGAACTAGAGGGATCATCACGGCAAGTGATTTTAGGCGTAAGTTATCAAGCATGACAACTAAATATTAATAAACTTCCATCACATACTATTTCCTTTTACATTCCGTATTAACATTAATAATCGTGGATTCTTTGAAGACAAAAAGCCTAAGCCTGACTTTTTAACGATTTCTATACGATAGCTGGATCGTAAACTGAGATAGTTATCTACTTCATTGGCGCGATAACTAGAGCTTGATACTAACTAATAGTTTAATCAGTGATTCTGTCATTAATCGAGTATCAGCTTTTACTGTCTCGGTAC
>JABURU010000144.1 GCA_014762485.1 Gammaproteobacteria bacterium
TGGCCGTGTCGTCGGTGGCGTTGTTCGCCGTGGTGCTCATCGGTCCCTTCCGCAACTGCATGCAGTGGCCGCTGCTGGGGGCGGGCAGTTTCGTCGTTCTTGTCGCCATTGCGTTGTTCGGAGTGCCGGCGGTGTTCCAGCAGTTCGTGGTCAAGCCGAACGAACTGGAACTGGAAACGCCCTATCTTTCCCACAATATCGAATTCACGCGGTATGCCTTCGATCTGAACCGTGTCGAGGAGCGCTCCTATCCGGCGGTCATCGATCTGACTCTCGATCAGATCCGGGATAACGAGGATACGCTGGACAACATCCGGCTGTGGGACTGGCGGCCGTTGCTGCAGACCTACCGGCAGATGCAGGAAATCCGCCTCTACTACGAGTTCTACAACGTCGACGTCGATCGCTATGTCCTGGATGGCCGGGTCCGTCAGGTTCTTTTGCGCTCACGCGAGTTGGCCGAAACTCTGCCGCGCCAATCGGATACCTGGGTCAACCGGATCCTCCAGTACACCCACGGCTACGGCTTGGCGATGAGCCTTGCCGCCCACGAGGACGTGGCCGGCGAGGGGATTCCGAAACTGGTGGTCAAGGACCTGCCGCCGGTCTTTCCCAACGACGTGAAGATCGATCAGCCGGCCATCTACTACGGCGAGAAGATGCCGGGGTACCGCGTGGTCAATACCGGTATCGAGGAGTTCGACTATCCGCGCGGCGATGCCAACGTCTACGTCCGCTATCAGGGGCGGGGTGGCGTACCGCTTTCCTCCTATTGGCGGCGCCTGCTGTTCGCGTGGAACCGCTTCGACGTCAACATCGCCATCTCCGCCTACATCAAGCCGGAAAGCCGGATCCAGCTCTGGCGCGAGGTTGCCGACCGCGTCCATCGGATCGCTCCCTTCCTCGAACTCGACCGCGATCCCTATCTGGCGGTCAGCGGCGGGCGGCTCTACTGGATTCAGGACGCCTATACGGTGGCCAGGACCTTCCCCTATTCGGAACATTACGAATGGGGTCCGAACTACCTGCGCAACCCGGTCAAGGTGGTCGTCGATGCTTACGAGGGTTCCGTCGATTTCTATGTCGTCGACGACACCGACCCCATCCTCAAGGCCTATGCGCAGGCGTTCCCGGTGCTGTTCAAGCCGCTGTCGGCAATGCCGGCGGACCTGAAAACGCACCTTCGCTATCCCCGGGACATGTTCGCCGCCCAAGTCCGGACCTTCAAACGCTACCACATGACAATCCCGCAGGTTTTCTACAACAACGAGGACCTGTGGACGCTGTCGAAGGAGAAGTACGGCGGCAAACTCGCCCCCATGCAGCCCTATTACATCCTGATGCGGCTACCCGGCGAGTCGCGGCTCCAGTTCCTGCTGATGATTCCGCTCACCCCCGAGAGCAAGGACAACATGATCGCCTGGATGGGTGCGCGCAGCGATTTCCCGGATTACGGTCAGCTTCTGGTCTACAAGTTCCCCAAGGAGCGGCTGATCTACGGACCTCTGCAGATCGAAGCCCTGATCGACCAGGATACATCGATTTCCCGCCAGCTCAGCCTCTGGGATCAGCGCGGTTCCCGCGTCATCCGGGGTAACATCTTCGTCATCCCGATCGACCATTCGATCATCTATGTCGAACCGGTCTACCTGATCGCCGAGAGCAACGACGTACCGCAGCTCAAGCGGGTCATCGTCGCCCATGGCAGTTCGGTGGCCATGGAGCCCACCCTGGCCGAGGCCCTGACCGCCGTGTTCGGCGAGCATCCGGGACCCGGGCCCTCCGCCGTTACGGCTTCGGGATCTCCCACCGAGCCCGGCGGGCTCGGTCCGGCCGCA
>JABURU010000216.1 GCA_014762485.1 Gammaproteobacteria bacterium
TTATGCACACCAGTTCGAGGTTGAGCAACGCTTAAGCAGCCAGCTGGATGAAAATTTTGAAATTTTTATCGATGGTATGCGTATTCAGCAGGTTTTGATCAACCTGTTAACCAATGCCATTAAGTTTTCACCGCCGGGTGGCATGGTTGAAATAAATGTACAGCAACAGGATGACCGGGTGCAGGTAACGGTGGCCGATCAGGGACCGGGGATTCCCGAAGATCGTTTTAATAGTATTTTTGATGAGTTCAGTCAGGCTGACGAACTGAGTACTAATCGGAAGATTGTCGCCAGTAGTGGTCTGGGTCTGAGTATCAGCAAACAACTGATAGAAGGTCATGGTGGAAGTATAGGTTGCTATAATCGTGGACAGGGCGGTGCGTTGTTTTATTTTACCTTGCCCGTTACATCATCATAAACGTACCAGCTATTCACTGAACGTTGAGTGTTTTTGATATCAAAAGTGCGGTTTTTTTATAAGTGTTTATTCAGCATATTCTCTTTGTCCAGACTTGGTAAGCTTTCCGATATGGCTGGTAGAACGCGTTGGTATTATTCATGACACTGGATGGATATCTTGGGTTGTGAATATACAAATATCCTTTACCAATATAAGCCGTTTTCTGCTTTTAGCTGGAGTATGTTATCCGTATCGAGGGTACATTTTCTCGGCATATACCGGGAATAACATGGTTCCTGTGTGATTTATATTTGCCCTGCTGCAACTCAATAATATGCAGCTTTCCAATAGCCGAAAAAATACGACATTAATAATGTGTAAACAAAGATACTTTGATGGTTATCTGATAGTCGACTGGAGTGCCAGCACGGTAGCCAATAGCGGTAAGGACAGTATCTGGTGGTGTCACATGGCCTGGGATGACGATACCCTGGTGATGTGTGATGTGCAAAACCCGCTGACGCGACTCGATGCGTATCAACAAATGTTCTCGCTGTTAGCGTCTTATGTTGAATCAAATAAAAGAGTATTAGTGGGGTTTGATTTTGCATACGGCTACCCCGCGGGTTTTAGCCAGTCTTTACTTCCGGGTAAGCCGGCTTCCTGGTTATCGGTATGGGAATATTTCGAACAGCATATCGAGGATGATCGTTTGAATCACAACAACCGGTTTGAAGTGGCATCAAGGATCAATGCTGATATTAGTGGCGACATCGCTCCGTTCTGGGGTTGTCCGGCAAAAAAGCAAACCACAACATTGTCGATGCGAAAACCTGCTGGCGCATTACAGGGTGGGTTGCCGGAATTTCGTATTGCCGAGCGAAATAATGCTACCCACTCGGTATGGAAACTAAGTTATCCCGGTGCGGTGGGCAGCCAGGTGATGATGGGACTGCCTTATCTCTATCGTTTGCGTTATCATCCAGCGTTGGTAACACATAGTAAGATTTGGCCGTTTGAAACAGGTTTACAAACACTGAATGCAGATCAACTGCATGATATCAATATTATCCATGCCGAGATTTATCCCTCCTTAATAAAGGTGACACCAAAGGCATATGAGATAAAAGATGAAGTACAGGTAAAGGCGTTAGCGGGTTTCTTTGCCGATCTGGATCACCAGGGAAATTTGGTTAATCTGTTTGCTGGCAATAAACGGCTGTCGGCAGAAGAGCGGGTGATCGTCGAGTCTGAAGAAGGCTGGATCCTGGGAGTGTGATCCCATCGTGATCTTGATGGCAGAATAGTGGAAGCAAAGTGGGGTTTAGGTTACTCTTGTGTTATGGGGGGATAGGCTACTGGTATAACGATCAGTAGAAGTGTTGGCTTGAGCAAGAGTCCCTATCTGCCATGGAAACAAAAATACCCTACCCGTCTGTGAAAGGCCGTGGAGCCTGTGATAATCCCGATCCCCGTTTTACTGCTTTTGCCCGTGAAGGCTTTGATGATGGCTGGTCAGAATATGAGCAGGAAACACCGGCGCTTAAGACCGAGATCCTGACCGACAGTAGTCGCACTGTCATATCGTATAACCAGTCACCGGATGTGCCGTTTGATCGCTCAATCAATCCTTATAAAGGCTGTGAGCATGGTTGTATTTACTGTTTTGCCCGGCCAACGCATGCCTACCTGGATCTGTCACCGGGGATGGATTTTGAAACCCGGATCTTTGCCAAGCCTAATGCCGCCGAGCTGCTCGAAGAGGCATTGGCGAAACCAAAATACAGGCCCGCGACCATCGCCCTTGGTGTCAACACCGATGCCTATCAACCCATCGAACGCAAGCTGGGCATCACGCGGGACATTTTAAAGGTGCTGGAGGCGCATCGTCACCCGGTGTCGATTATTACCAAGTCATCATTGATCGAGCGCGATATAGACATCCTGTCGGAAATGGCCGAACAGAATCGGGTGTCCGTGGCCATTTCGGTAACCAGTTTAGATCATGATTTGAGTCGCAGACTGGAGCCACGTGCGGCCTCACCCAAACGACGTTTGCAAACCATACGCACCCTAAGTGATGCAGGTATACCGGTTGGCGTGTTAACGGCACCGGTTATTCCGGCATTAAATGACAGCGAGATAGAGAGCATACTGAGCGAGATAGCCAGTGCCGGTGCGCAATGGGCCGAGTACATTCTGCTGCGCTTACCACATGAAGTGAAGTCGCTGTTTGAAGGCTGGTTGCAACAGCACCGGCCTCTTAAGGCCACGTACGTCATGAACCTGATACGCGATATGCGCGGTGGCAAGGCCTATGCTTCTCAGTTTGGGCAACGCATGACAGGGACAGGGAACCATGCGGAACTACTTGCCCAGCGTTATAAACTGGCGTGTAAAAAATATGGACTGGAGCGGCGTGATATATCACTGGATAACAGTTTGTTCAGGACCCCCGAGCAGGTCGGTGAGCAACTGGCGTTATTTTAAATAGGTAATCACGCAGTCGTCTATAAGGCGAAGTTATCGACCAAAGTCTATATCAACACCGGAGTTGAGCAGCTCTATCTGCCGCGGACCAAGGTATTCGATGTAGGTTGGATATTGCTGGTAATGTTTCATCGAAACGTAACGTAATAACTCCTTGAAGTGAAAGTGGTACAAGCGGCCATCGGCCCGCGCGATCTCTTTGCCCTGATCAAATAAAATGGTGCCGGGACGATAATCCAGCTCCAGGGATTTGGCCCACGCTTTCGGTGTAGTCTGTTTGCCATTTATATCTGTGATCGGCATATTTGAAAAAGCATCAAGTCGAATCAGGGTGAATGGTTTTAATTCCTGCAATACATCCTTGTGATGTAATACTTCTTGATGAAATTCATTGCACCCAGTGCAGGTCTGGTCTTCAAAAATCACCGCCAGCGGACCTTTTACGTTGGAAAGATCCGTCGTCGAAGAAAACAGGGGGTGTGACTTTAATGTATAGGATGTCTTTGCTTGTAGTCGGACATAATCAAGAAATGTAATCTTTGTATATTGCTGGTCATTTACATAATTTAAAACATGCTTAAAAGCAGAAGGTTTTCGATAGCCATTCATCTGGAATACTTTTTGTCCCTGCTGATTTAAAAATACAATAGTCGGAGTGGCATGAACACCAAGTGCTCTGGATAAGGTTTTTTCTGTATAGCTTGTTTCGTTATCCCAAAATACCTCCCGGTCGCCTCGTATGTTTAATGCGATGACATCAAAGTTGGACTGGATAAAGGTCTTGGTTTTTCCCTGTCGAAAGTTCTCTTCCAGCATCCTGGTGCAATAGGGGCAACGATCGATGTGCATAAATAACATAAGATGCTTGTTTGATTCTCTCGCCTCTTCCACATCATCCTGTAATTCCATCAGGCTGAGCTTGAACCAGTCCGGGATAGTATAGGCCCGCTCGCCGGATATACGGCCTTGCGCGGCAAAAAGAGTCGTGGTACCAAGCAGGCAGGTGATCAAAAAGAATAAAATAACAGGTTTGCGCATAATCGATTCTTCATAAATAGTTGTTATAAAGTGTCCCACTACATTTTTATAGACCAATCTGTCGGGGTAGGCAATTTGTCATTAATAACATCCACGATTAAGTTTTATACGTAAATAGATTTATTACGCTGAACTTTTATTGCGGAGTAATCTCTCTCAGCATCAGGAAGAGAGTGTCATGTACAAGGCTAATCCCACAATCATACAAGGCAAATGGACACGATGGGTGATTTACCCGTTAGTATTGATCGCCGTGGTGATTATCTGGTCGGGCTTATCCTTCTCCACGGGGCGGGATAATGATTTTGATCTGCGTGACACCCTGATACCCCGTGACGAGATCTATCATGGCGGACCGCCTCGCGATGGCATCCCTGCCATTGAACGGCCGCGCTTTGTTCAGACCAGCCAGGTAGGTTATCTAAAAGACGATGATCGCATCCTGGGGCTGGTATACGCCGGTGTCGCCCGTGCCTACCCGATCAAGATCCTTAATTACCATGAGATAGTCAATGACCGCGTGAATGGCCAGCCGGTATTGATTACCTACTGTCCCCTGTGCGGCAGTGGCATGGCCTTTCAACCCGAGATGAAAGGTGAGACGAGCTTTGGTGTATCGGGACTTTTATATAATAGTGACATGCTGCTATATGATCGTGAAACGGAATCGCTGTGGTCACAAATTATGGCGACGGCCATTAGTGGGCCATTAAAAGGCAATAAGTTAAAAACACTGGTACTAAACAACACAACCTGGTCGCACTGGAAAAAACAGCATCCAGATAGTGAGGTGCTTTCTACCGATACAGGTTACTGGCGTAACTACAGCCGCCATCCATATGGTGATTATGATCTAAACAAGGCTCTCTATTTTCCGGTAAGTAATACCAGTGCACGATATCATCCCAAGGAGAGGGTGATAGGTCTTACCCTCGGTGAACAGGCGAAGGCCTACCCGGTATCCGAACTGGAGAAGAAAGGGCAAACGAGCATTATCGATCGCTTTGCCGGACAACAGTTAACCATAAAGTATGATGCGGCCAGTCAAAGCGCCAGTATCTATGATGATAAAAAACAGCCAATACCTTCAACCACCTTATTTTGGTTTGCCTGGGTGGCCTTTTATCCAGACACCGAGGTGTATACCAGTAAGTAATGACATAATCCCTTCATGTGATGATACAGAAGCGCACCAATAGTTAAAATATTATAAGCCCATAGTGAATACTAAATAGGTTTTTGCGCACTGATTTGATATAACCATAAGCAAGAAGAGCGATGCAGTAGGATAGTATGGATCTCATCACACAAGGCTTATTGGGCGGTGTACTGGCGCAATCGGTTGCTCGCAAGGAGGAGAAGAAGCATGCCACGATCATCGGTATGTTTGCCGGTGTATTGGCCGATGCCGATATTCTGATCGCATCATCGTCTGATCCCCTGCTAAACATCGAGTTCCATCGACACTTTACCCATTCCCTGTTTTTTATCCCGTTTGGGGCAGCGCTAGCCTTTTTATTGCTATGGCCATTTATGCGTCACCGTCTGTCAAACGCACGTTTATATCTGTTTTGTTTTGTTGGCTACAGCATGAGCGGGGTGATCGATGCGTGCACCAGTTATGGTACACACCTGCTGTGGCCGTTATCCGATGAACGTATAGCCTGGCATCTGATTTCAATAGTTGATCCTATTTTCACCATGGCCTTACTGTTTACCCTGGTAATGGGCTTACGTAAGCCTGCCCGTGCATGGGCAGGATATGGTTTGTTATTTGCCGTAGGCTATATGTCACTGGGTTATATGCAGTTACAACGTGCGATGGATATATCGACTCAACTTGCACAAAGCCGGGGACATCAGCCGATCAAACACGTGGTCAAGCCCACCCTGGGTAACTTATTGTTATGGCGTTCCACTTATATAAATGAACGGTACATTTATGTTGATGCCGTGCGTCTGGGTATCGTGGATGACAGTAGAATCTACCAGGGCAGTTCTGTGCCGCGTTTGGATATCGAAAAAGATCTGCCAGATCTGGATGCTAGCAAGACTTTGTTTCAGGATATAAAGCGCTTTAACAAATTTTCTGATGGTTTTATCGCCTATGATCCGACGCAAGTAAACGTGATCGGGGATATGCGTTATAGTATGCTACCCACTGGTATTGCCCCGTTATGGGGTATCGTGATCGATAAACAGAATCCAGATCAGCATGCCGACTACCAGTTCTTTCGTGAAAATAATCATCAGAATCGACAGCAATTTATCAACATGCTACTCGGCGATGATCCTGGTCGTGTTAAGAATGGAAGCTGAAGATAAAGCATAGAAGTCTGAACCTACCTGCCGACGAATGATATAATCCCTATCCCTGTTGGATATTAACCTACGAGACAAATGGATATTCTTTCCAAGTTAAACGAGTTGGTGGTGAGCTTGTATAGCGAAACGGCTGGCTATCTTGATGATCAAGCCGATGCCCAGCTTTGGTATAACCGCGGTTATGCCAATGGCGTCGTGGCGGTATTGCGTGAGCAGAACCTGGCCGATGAATTGGCTGCCCGCATCAATCTGGATGAGGCCGGCCTGCATCATGATGATCACTTCATGGCGTGGACCAAGGCCTATCATCACGGTTTTGAAATGGGCGACAAAGAAGCCCGCGAAGTGCTGATTAAATAGTGTCATGAGTGACCACGCCCTGTGTCCATTCTCCAAGCCCATCATTGGCCAGTTTTGCCAGTGTGAGCACGCGGTATTATCCGAGCGCTGCTCCGGTAAGATGAACTGTCGTCGTGATGCGGACTTGCTGGAGAGTTGTCACGAACTGGCGGATGAGTTTCTACTCAAGGCACACTTTGTCTTAAGCATCAGCAGCAATGAAGAAGAGCTAACCCATGCCCAGGTTATGAAGGTGCGTTGTGGTGGGCTAAAAGGTATGCAGCGGGTACTAGGCATTGATGCTCAAGCCGTACCGGCCGTGCGCGAAGTGATCAAGAGCGCCACCGAACAGTATGGCTCGTTACTGGATTTCCCTTTTAACGAAGTCATGCCAGACATTCAATCGTTCAGCCATCGTGGTAAGCGTAAATAAAGATGGATGTCTCGGCACTAATTGAGCAACTTGATATACCGTCCGCTATATCACCGAACGAATGCTATCGCCTGTTTCATGGTCGCGGTCATGCCTTTCCAGATTTTGAATATATCAATATAGACTGGTTACCACCGGTTGCATTAATTACCTTGTATCAAGATGTTGAACCGTCAGCACTAGGTTTGCTGGCCCAGGCCTTACAACAGCGCCTTCCCCATGCAGAATCGATACAGGTGCAATACCGTCATCAACATGGTGGACCGTTTGAGGTATTACTAGGCAAGCCGTTTGAACAAACGGTGGTTGAGGAAAATGGCCTAAAGTTTCATATCCAGCTGGGTAAGGCGCAAAACACCGGCCTGTTCCTGGATATGCGCAACGGACGTGAGTGGGTCAGGCAACATGCCAATGACAAGCGTGTGTTGAACCTGTTTGCCTATACCTGTGGATTCTCCGTCGCGGCGCTGGCCGGTGGTGCGAGTCACGTGGTCAACATCGACAACAATAAATCGGTACTCAGCAAGGGGCGTGAAAATCATCGCCTCAACCAGCATGATCTGAAGCGTGTCACCTTTGAGCGAGTGGACATCTTTAAATCCTTTAGTCGTCTGCGCAAACATGGCCCCTATGACTTGCTGGTGTGTGATCCCCCCTCGTTTCAGCAGGGCAGTGTGGATATCAGGCGCGACTACAAAAAGATCATCCGTCGCCTGCCAGAGTTCATGAATCCAGGCAGCGAACTGATGTTATGCCTCAACTCACCGGATCTGGACGAGCCGTTCCTGCTGGATATGGTGGCCGAGGCCTGCCCTGCGTGTGAGTTTATTCAGCGTCTACCCAATCCCGAGATATTTAAAGAGGCCATGGCGGGCAAGGGATTAAAGGTATTGCTGTTTCGTTACCTGGGAGACGAGGCCTAATACCCCTACAAAATACCCTAGTGAACTAGTCAAATATTTTATCCCCCCATTAAAATACTCAAATACCAATTCCTAAGTGAACCTGTAGACTAATTTTGGCGCAGAACTATTCTGCCATCTTGAATCAAGTTGAGAGGGAAGCACTATGAGTGATCAGGAAATTACACGTACCTTGACTTACATCAGCGTTGGTCTGATGGGTTTTTGCGTTGCCGCGATTTTACTGGCGCGCGCCATTGTATACTAAGGCTAAGTCAGTAGTACAAAGATGATAAGGGACGGCATGCCGTCCTTTTTTATTTATGCGCTAGAAAAATGTCGACGATGAATTGAAAGTGGCTGACTTTTTAATGAATCTATATGCGTACATCGATATGGCGAAATAATTTAGGAAAGTTATTCATCTCTTTCACCGACGTGATTCTATAAATATCTTTGTCTTTACCACGACGCTGAATCTCCTCGAATAACTCAGGTGTCCAGAATCTGGGAGATAAGCGCAGGTATTTCCATCCTGCTATCGTGCCTTTCAAAACCGAACTGCCTTCCGGCCATCCTTCTGGTTTTACTAAAGCGCTTTTTAGAAATCGTTTAGTCACCCACCAGTAGTGAACATGGTACGGTAAATCAACATAAATAAGCGTATCAGCAGCATCAATACGTGACCAGAAAGACTCTAGTGTACCTAGCCCTTCAATGATCCAGTTATCAGCATTGATCCAGTCGGCATGCTTTTTTGAGTACTCTTCCCTTGCAACGCGCTCACCATTTTTTCTGTACTCGATTAAATCTAACGGACATAGCTGGATGCCGGTTGCAGCAGAAAGCTTTCTACTCAGGGTGGATTTTCCACCGCCGGGCTTGCCGAATACAGCCACCTTGTTCATTTAATGATGCTTCCTTTCATTAGACGATTTATTACCAACGAAGTTAATGGGTTCTGTTGACTTTATTTCTAACGACTAGCGTAACTGGCGCATTTGTAAGAAGAGAAACGACTGAAAAGTGCGTCCATGTTTACGCGCTTGTCATACAGTTTAATCGAGGCCCAGTAATTTTCTTGCCCCATCTGCTAAAACCTTTCTTCCCTCAGATGTTTTTCCGATAGTTGCAACGAGCTTTACTATTTTATTCGTTGATGTTTTTAACCATGTTTCCTTAGGGTAATATTCCAAATCCTCACTTACTTGAGTAATTCCAGTGCTAAAATCTTTCAATTGTTTTTC
>JABURU010000292.1 GCA_014762485.1 Gammaproteobacteria bacterium
CATCAACTGACTGCTGATTTCAGTGGTCATCCACATACCTAAAGCATAAAGAATCGCGCCACCTATTACGGTATTTAACGTGCCATAACGATCCGCCAGGCCACCGGCAAATACCGCCACAATGCCTTAGGATAGATTTTGAATTGCCAGTGAAAGAGCAATAACATCACGCCCCCAGTCACTGTCGGCACTGATTGGCTGAACAAATAGGCCATAACTGGAGCGATAGCCAAAGGACAATAGTAATAATAATGAAGCGCTGCTAATGAGGAGCCAGGTGCTGAAGGAGATATTTTTATACATAAAGTGTGGGTACTGGCGTGGTATTTGATGTGTCTGGGATAATAACTTAAATGTGAGGGAGGTGTCGTTGTTACAACGTTTGTTTTTAATATGGTTTATCACGTGGTAAATGCTAACGGAATAATCCTACGACTAAATATTAAGAATAGTCATTTTTATGGAACAAACTGAAGATAAGAGATTAAAGTCTATATTCATAATTAATGGATTAATTTACTTTAGATAAGGAAAAAATAATTATGGTTAAATATCTGCACAGTTGTAAAACGTCTTAAGTCCTAAATTCCAGGAAATTTTAGATTCTGCATGTTCACGTGATATTAATGAAGTTGATACGGTTGTTATTGTGACCGATATGTTAGAGAAAGTATTTGAATGGATAAATACACTGATATTGCACGTGAGTTTGCAATTAAAGGTACATATGTAGATCTTGCAGTAATGCTTGATAACAAACTTGTATATCTAGTAGAGGCTAAAGCTATTGGTTTAGTGGTAGCGTGAGTGATTACCTCTGAGTTTTGTGCTGCTTGCCAATCTACAGATCTTCTGGATATAATCAGCTAATGATTGGAAGCTCATCACTGCGCCGCTATCTTGCGGCCATCGTCATATTACTGGGGTTGTCGTCACAGTTTCAGATGGTGTTTGCCTGTGAGTTGATGGATGGCAAGGCACATTCCGCCTGTTGTTGCAGTGATGCAGGCGACATGTCCATAGGTTGTGAGCAGGGTGGGGGCTGCCAGGAGTCGGCTGCCGGTTCGTTAGTCAGTGCATCAAATTGCTGTCAGGTTTCCTACGAGCCTGTGTCCAGCGTCTACTCCATAGCCACAGAACACCATGCGCAAAAAGTCTTACTGTCGAATGCGCCGCAACCTCCCCCTATTCTTGCCGTCGTATTGCAGGATGTTGCGGCACTACCACTACCCTCTTCTATTCGTTTTCACTACACTACTTATTTTCCCTTTAAGGCGCGTCAGATCTATCTGCTGACCAACCGCTTCCGTATTTAAACCCCTTCGCTCGTCCATAAGGATGTCTATTCGCATTCTGGAACACGTCGCCGTGCACGCTACTGCATACGCGTCAGGCGATCTGGATCATTGTCATCTGACAACGAAGGTGTTTTATGCAAAACAAGAAATTATTCCGGCCATCCCGCACTAAAGCGGTGGCCCTGATTTGGTTGTGGCTGGCCGGATATGGTGACGTATCGGTTGCCGCAGACGAGCTGTTTCAACACGAAGCACAACTTACGCCACAGAAACTGCTACATGCCGTGATGGAGCGGAACTCAGAAGTGCCCGCTATGCAGCTCGCCTGGGAGGCCTCCTACTCCCGCATCCGACAAGGTGAGGCGCTGGATGATCCCATGTTGTCCTATAGTTTCGCACCGCAGACTGAAGGCGTTAGCGGCATGGAATATGGACAAAAACTCTCGATTTCCCTGCGCCTGCCCTGGCCGGGAAAACGGCAACTACGTGGTGATGCGGCTCGCTTCGAGGCCGATG
>JABURU010000252.1 GCA_014762485.1 Gammaproteobacteria bacterium
AACCGAAACAACCAGCGGGGTCGCAACAAAACTGTCACTGGCATCAAAACGGGCCATACCGAGTCCGCAGGTTATTGCCTGGTAGCCTCCGCTGAGCGTAACAATATGCGCCTCATCTCGGTAGTAACCGGCACCGCAAATGAGGCGGCGCGCGCAACAGAGAGCCAGAAGCTATTGCGCTATGGCTACCGCTTTTTCTCCACCTATTTCATTTATGACGCCAATACCGAACTACACAAGATGCAGGTTTGGAAAGGCGAGAAAGAGGAGGTTCCACTGGGCATAGATCAGCCCTTGTACGTCACCATTCCTCGTGGTCAATATAAAAAGCTCAAAGCCTCTCTGAATGTAAACCAGGATATCGAGGCACCTGTCGAACAAGGCAAACAGTATGGAACCGTGAATGTTGTACTCGGTGAACAGCCACTACTGGAGCGCCCACTGGTGGCACTGGAAGCGGTAAACGAAGGCAGTCTTTGGGTTCGTGCCAAAGATGGCTTTATTATGATGTTTCAGTAACTAGGTCTATGTCAGAAACTGTCATCGTCTATTTAAACGGAGACTTCCTGCCACTAGATGAGGCAAAAGTCTCCGTTCTTGATCGAGGCTTTATCTTCGGTGATGGGGTTTATGAAGTCATACCGGTGTATGGCAACCAGCCTTTTCGCCTTGAGCACCATCTTCAGCGTTTGCAAGATAGTCTCAATGCGATACAAATCAATAACCCTCTTAGTACCAATGAGTGGAAAGATATAATCACCCACATCATCAAGCAGAACAAAGATGGTGGCAGCGACCAGTCTATTTACCTGCAGATCACCCGGGGAGTCGCCCGTCGAGACCATAGTTTTCCTGACGATACGCCACCCACCGTATTTGTTATGAGTACTCCTCTGAATCCTCCTGAACAAACATTATTAAACAGTGGTATTGATGCCGTTACCCTTCCCGATATTCGCTGGCTGAACTGCCATATTAAAGCGATCTCCCTGCTGCCGAATGTATTATTTCGTCAGCAGGCAATCGATGCCGGTGCCACAGAAGCCATTCTTTTACGAGATGGAATGGCCACCGAGGGAGCGGCCAGCAACCTGTTCATTGTGAAAAATGATGTGATAATTACACCAGCTAAAAGTAGTAAATTACTGCCTGGTATTACACGGGATTTAATCGTTGAGCTGGCTGTCTCAAATGGTATCCAGTGCGAAGAGCGTGATATTAGCGAGACAGAACTACGCAACGCTGATGAGATCTGGATCAGCAGCTCTACCAAAGAAGTTATGCCGGTAGTAAAACTGGATGATCTGGAGGTTGCAAACGGCAAACCTGGCCCCATATGGAGTAAGATGTATCAATTATATCAAGCCTGCAAAGCCTCACTCCGCAGTGCGGCCGCAGCTGATTAATCACAGGTAATATCATGCACGATAATCCAGAAACATTAATAGAATTTCCCTGCGAATTTGCCATCAAGGCGATGGGAAAAAATAACCAGGCTCTCCAGGCGGAAGTGATCAGCATCTGTAAAAAGCATGCTCCCGATTTAACTGAAGGGGCAATAAAGATGCGCCCCAGCAAAGGTGATAAGTGGTTATCTATAACCATCACGATTACCGCCACCAGTAAACCACAGCTCGATGCCATCTACATGGAACTCAGTCAGTCAGAGCTCGTCACTATGACACTCTAATGTCTGACTCGACACTTTATATTCGACAACTAGGCCTGGAGGAATACCTGCCGGTCTGGCAGCGCATGCAAGCCTATACCGACACCCGTGACGAACATAGCAAGGATGAAATCTGGCTAGTACAGCATCCTCCAGTCTTTACCCTGGGAAGAAATGGTAAACCGGAACATCTGCTAAACCTTGGTGATATTCCACTGGTTAAGGTAGACCGCGGTGGTCAGGTAACCTACCACGGTCCTGGTCAGATTGTGGCGTATTTAATGCTGGATCTCCGTCGTCTAGGAAAAGGTATTCGAGAAGTGGTTAGCTCTATAGAACGAGCCATTATCAACCAGCTTGCCCTGCATGAGATTCATGCCCAGGCGCGAGCAGATGCCCCCGGGGTATACGTAGATGATGCCAAGATCGCCGCACTTGGCCTCAGGGTACGACATGGCAAGTGTTACCATGGCCTGAGTTTTAATATCGATATGGATATGGAGCCGTTTTCTCGTATTAACCCCTGTGGTTATCAAGGGATGGCGGTGACACAATTAAGTGATTTGATTGCTGCTGATATCCAGATTGATCGAACGGAAAAAGAACTAATTATCCAGCTCGCATCTCAGTTAGACTATAAAAATATTGACTGGATAACTAGCGATTAGCCTCTCTAACTCCAGCATTCCAACCCGTAGCATTTATCATAATCGTGGCCACATACTAAGCTGTTACCATATTGGCCTTCTTACGAACCAGGGTACCATTCTGATAGTCAGCCATCGCCTGGTGAATCTCTTCATTACTATTCATTACAAAGGGACCATATTGCACTATGCTCTCCCCTATTGGTCGCCCACTAACAAGAATGAATCGCGCATCACTGTCTGCAGTTGACACACTTATATCCGTTGCGCCCTTGTCTATCGCCAGTAAATGATGTCGCTTGACCGCCTGCCCATTAAGCAGGGCTACACCTTCAAAGATATATAAAAAAGTGTTGTGTTCAGGATTCAGGGTAAAATCAAACTGGCCATTTTCTGCCAACTGGACATCCAGGTACTGAATATTTGTATCCGTATCTATAATGGGTCCACTCGCATGTTGATAATTGCCAATCAATACCTTCACCTCGGCCTGGTTGGATTTAACCGAGGGAAATGCGTCTGGAGCAAACTCCTGGTATTCAGGATCACTCATTTTTTCACTGGCAGGGAGATTGATCCATAACTGAAAGCCTCTCATCAAGCCCTGCTCCTGCTTCGGCATCTCCGAATGGATCACCCCACTCGCGGCCCTCATCCACTGTGCGGCACCAGGAGACAAATCCCCGGTATTGCCCATAGAATCCTTATGTTGCATATGACCATCGATCATATAGGTAAAGGTGATAAAGCCCCGGTGTGGGTGTGGCGGAAAGCCAGCGATATATTCATCTGGATCATCTGAGCCAAAATGATCCAGCATCAAAAACGGGTCAAAATTCTTTAATGCGGGTGTACCAATAGTACGGTGCACCGTGACCCCCGCCCCTTCAGATACTTCGTGCGCGGGTATTTGACGAATAGATACTGTGCTCATTTATGCCTTCCATTAAAACAGGGTAATCAGCCAAGTATGGCAGCTCTATAGTCCAACTCAAACAGGAATATTTTGTTGGACAGATGCAGGCTATTTGAATTTTCCTACAATAAAAAAGGGCTCCCGTAGGAGCCCTTTTCGCAAACAGGATTAAGTAGCTTTACTCACCTGCGGCAATCGCCTTCATAGACAGACGAATACGGCCCTGCTTGTCGATTTCCAAAACCTTAACCTTAACAACATCACCTTCAGACAGCTTGTCGCTAACGTTTTCCACACGCTCTTCAGAGATCTGGGAGATATGTACCAGACCATCCTTACCAGGCAGTACAGTAACAAAGGCACCGAAGTCCATCAGCTTGTTGACGCGGCCTTCGTAGATCTTGCCTACTTCCACATCAGCGGTGATGTCTTCAACACGCTTTTTCGCCGCTTCCGCCGCCGCGTTATCTGCCGAGGCAATTTTTACCAAACCGTCATCACTGATATCGATAACCGCACCGGTCTCTTCGGTAATAGAACGAATGGTTGCACCACCCTTACCGATAACATCGCGAATCTTGTCCGGATGGATCTTCATGGTCAGGTAGCGTGGAGCAAAGTCCGACATCTCGACACGAGGCTCGGAGATAACGGCATTCATCGCATCCAGAATAGTCAATCGACCTTCTTTCGCCTGCTCCAGGGCCTTATCCATGATGTCACGGGTAATGCCGTCGATCTTGATATCCATCTGCAGCGCAGTAATACCATTGGTAGTACCTGCGACCTTAAAGTCCATATCACCCAGGTGATCTTCATCACCAAGGATATCGGATAGAACAGCAAACTTGTTCTCTTCTTTAATCAGGCCCATGGCGATACCGGCCACAGGTGCCTTCAGAGGTACACCGGCATCCATCATCGCTAGCGAGGAGCCACAAACAGAGGCCATCGAGCTAGAACCATTGGATTCAGTGATCTCGGAAACCACACGAATGGAGTAAGGGAAGCTATCCTGTGCAGGCATCATTGCCTGTACACCACGCTTGGCCAGACGACCGTGACCGACTTCACGACGACCAGGTGTGCCAACACGACCACACTCACCTACGCTGTAAGGAGGGAAGTTGTAGTGCAGCATGAAACTTTCTTTACGCTCACCTTCGATGGCATCAATGGTTTGCGCGTCACGCTCAGTACCCAAAGTGGTCACCACCAGGGCCTGGGTTTCACCCCGGGTAAACAGGGCTGAACCGTGTGTACGTGGTAATACACCAACGCGAACACTAATGGGACGTACAGTGCGGGTATCACGACCATCTATACGGGCTTCACCAGATATGATGCGACCACGTACAACGCTCTTTTCCAGGCTACCTACAGCTTTGCTGACTTCATCAGCAGCAAACTCGGCATCATCAGCACCAGCCAGCTTATCGACGACAGCAGAACGAATTTCGCTCAGACGAGCATAACGATCCTGCTTGTCACTAATCTGATAAGCCTCGGTCAGGCTGCCTTCGGCTTCTGCGGCAACAGCACTCTTCAGCGCTTCGTTGGTAGCAGGAGCCTGCCAATCCCATTTCTCAACCTTGGCATCGTCAACCAGGGAGCTAATAGCCTGAATTACGATCTGCATCTGCTCGTGACCGTAAACCACGGAGCCCAGCATGACTTCTTCAGAAAGCTCGTTGGCTTCAGACTCAACCATCAGTACCGCATTTTCGGTACCGGCAACGACCAGGTCCAGCTCAGAAGTTTCCAGTTGAGCCTTGCTAGGGTTCAGCAGGTACTGACCATCTTTATAACCGACACGGGCACCACCAATAGGGCCGTTAAACGGTGCACCGGACAGCGCCAGGGCAGCCGAGGCTCCGATCATGGCAGGAATATCGGGATCAATCTGAGGGTCAAGTGACATCACGGTGGCGATGACCTGCACTTCATTCTTGAAGCCTGATGGGAACAGTGGACGAATTGGACGGTCAATCAGACGAGAAGTCAGAGTCTCTTTCTCGCTGGGACGACCTTCACGCTTGAAGAATCCGCCTGGAATCTTGCCCGCGGCGTAGGTACGTTCCTGATAATTAACAGTCAAAGGGAAGAAATCACGTCCTTCAACAGCTTCTTTCTGTGCAACGGCAGTTACCAGAACAACCGTGTCGCCCATGGATACCATGACTGCACTGGATTGTCTGGCAATTTCGCCAGTTTCCAGACGTATGGTGTGCTCACCATACTGGAATTCTTTTATGATCGGGTTCACTTGGACCTTCCTTATTTTGATAGCCGGTTCGCGCGAGGATGCGCCGTTATTAACGACGCAGACCCAGCTTGGCAATCAGATCGCGATAACGCTGCAAATCCTTTTTCTTCAGGTAATCCAGCAACTTACGACGCTGGCTAACCATCTTCAGCAGACCCTGACGGGAATGATGATCATGAATGTGTTCTTTGAAGTGCTTGGACAGCTCTTCGATATTGGCAGTTAACAGAGCAACCTGTACTTCAGGTGAACCAGTATCACCGGCACCACGTGCGTGCTCATTGACAATTTCAGACTTTTTTTCGGCGGACAGAGCCATTTACCTATAACTCCCAGAGTTAACGAAAACTAATGCGTGCCGTATTTTAGCTTACGCATCATACCTCTAACAAGCGAAAATCGGACTTCAGGCGGTATTAAACAACCTTTTGGGTGCCACCTTGCCATCATCTGAAATGATGCCGACTCCCAGAAACCTTTCCGATTTATCGAATAACCTCACCATGCCTTCTGTCGGGGCATTGGGCACCACTACCGGTTGACCCTGTCCCAGAAAAAAGGCGGCATTTTCCGACAACACCACATCTGGCCAGTCTTCCAGCGCAGATTCCATCGGCGCTAGAAATTCATCCAGTTGCTCCGGACCTTTGTCCTCTGCAACATGTTCCAGTGTGGCCATATCAACACACTCTTCCAGCCTGAAGGGGCCAGCAACAGTGCGTCGCAAGGCACTTAGGTACGCGACGGTGCCCAGGGCCTTGCCAATATCTTCTGCCAGGGTACGTATATAAGTTCCCTTGGAGCAGTGAACGTCGATCTCCAGGCTATCCCCTTCGAACGACAGCAAATTCAATTCATAGATCTGGATACGTCGAGCCTTACGCTCTATCTCCACACCTTTATGTGCCAGCTTATAAAGTGGCTGACCGTCTACCTTAAGCGCGGAGTACATTGGCGGGATCTGCTCAATCTCGCCAAGGAACTGTTGTAGTACCGACTCAAGTTGAAGCTTATTCAACTCCGGTATTGGCGCGGTGTCGATCACCTCACCCTCAGAGTCCGCGGTGCTGGTTCGCTGGCCCAGTGTAATCTTACCGGTATAACGCTTGTCTGCATCCAGTAAAAAGGCCGACACCTTGGTGCCCTCACCCAAGCAGATCGGTAACACCCCCGTCGCCAGGGGGTCCAGATTTCCAGTGTGCCCGGCTTTTTGGGCATTAAACAGGCGTTTAACTTTCTGCAAGGCCTGGTTGGAGCTCATACCGATAGGCTTATCCAACAACAGAATGCCATTAACCGGGCGGCCTTTACGGACTCGACGTCGACCCACAAAAATCTACCTCGGTATTACTCGTCAGATGATTTATCTGTTGTAGATACAGATTCAATTAATGAAGCCAGGTGTGCACCGGACTCTATAGACTCATCGTATAGAAACTGTAGTTTGGGCGTAAACCGAAGACGTATATGCTTACCCAGCTCTCGGCGTAAGAAACCCGCCGCCTGGTTTAACACCTCTACATCTGCATTTGCCGCCTCGCGCTCTTTGCCCAAAACAGTGAGATAAACTCGAGCAATTGCAAAATCCTTACTAACATCTACGGCAGTGATGGTCACCATACCCAGGCGTGGGTCTTTGACCTCACGCCGGATCAGTTCGGATAACTCGCGCTGGATTTGCTCTCCGACGCGTCGGGTACGTTCGAAATCTCGTGCCATAAATATTTAGCTACCTGGCGATTACAGGGTACGCGCCACTTCAACGCGCTCGTAGACCTCGATTTGGTCACCCACCTTCACGTCATTGTAGTTCTTCACGCCGATACCGCACTCAGTGCCCTGCTTCACTTCATTGACATCATCTTTATAACGACGCAATGACTCCAGCTCACCTTCATAGATAACCACGTTCTCACGCAGTACACGGATGGGGTTGCTACGCTTGACCGTACCATCAACCACCATACAACCAGCAACGGCCCCAATCTTGGGAGCTTTAAAGACATCGCGAACTTCCGCCAGACCAATGATCTCTTCCCTAAACTCGGGAGAGAGCATACCGCCCATCGCCGACTTCACCTCATCGATAAGGTGATAGATAACACTGTAGTAGTGCAGATCCAGCTCTTCTTCATCGATAATGCGCTTAGCACCGGCATCGGCACGAACGTTAAAACCGACAACGATCGCCTCGGAGGCCACCGCCAGGTTCGCATCCGATTCGGTAATACCACCCACACCACTGGCAACGATATTAACGCGAATCTCATCGGTAGAGAGTTTCACCAGGGCATCGGTAATCGCTTCTACCGAACCCTGTACATCGGCCTTCAGCACCACGTTCAAGGACTGAACCTCGCCCGCTTCCATGTTGCTGAACATATTTTCCAGCTTGGCCTTTTGCTGACGTGCCAGCTTCACTTCGCGGAACTTACCCTGACGGAAATTGGCGACTTCACGAGCCTTACGCTCATCGGCCACGGTCAGGGCTTCATCACCGGCATTAGGGGCACCGGAAAGGCCTAAAATTTCGACCGGAATCGCCGGGCCTGCCGCGTCGATCGGCTTACCGTTTTCATCCAGCATGGCTCGAATACGGCCATATTCGCGCCCAGCCAGCAGGACATCACCTTTGTTCAAGGTACCGTTTTGCACCAGCACCGAGGCAACAATTCCGCGCACTTTATCCAGACGAGACTCAATAATAATACCGCGAGCAGGGCCCTCAGGGATGGCCTTCAGTTCCAGAACCTCTGAAGTCAGCAGGATCGACTCCAGCAGCTCATCAATCCCTTCACCGGACTTGGCCGATACGTGTACAAACATGGTATCGCCGCCCCAGTCCTCAGGTATAACCTCTTCGGCTGAGAGCTCATTCTTCACGCGATCCGGATCAGCCTCGGGCTTATCGATCTTGTTAACTGCGACAATCAGAGGGACATTAGCTGCACGTGCATGCTGTATCGCTTCGCGGGTTTGAGGCATCACACCATCGTCCGCAGCGACCACCAGTACAACGATATCGGTCACCTTGGCACCACGAGCACGCATGGCGGTAAACGCGGCGTGTCCAGGTGTATCGAGGAAGGTGATCATGCCGCCTTCGGTCTCTACATGATAGGCACCAATGTGCTGGGTAATGCCCCCAGCCTCACCAGACGCCACCTTGGCGCGGCGGATATGATCCAGCAAAGACGTTTTACCATGGTCAACGTGACCCATAATGGTCACCACAGGTGCGCGAGTGATCGCTTCACCTTCCATGTCAGAGACCTGCGTCAGTTCCTCTTCCATGGCATTTTCTTTCATCAGGACGGGCTTGTGGCCCATCTCTTCAACCACGATAGCAGCGGTCTCCTGATCCAGAACCTGGTTGATGGTAACCATCGAGCCCATCTTCATCATCACCTTGATGACTTCCGCTGCTTTAATAGACATCTTTTGTGCCAGCTCGGCCACGG
>JABURU010000065.1 GCA_014762485.1 Gammaproteobacteria bacterium
CATCGGCAGTGTCGGCGAAGGATTTTGCGCCCTGTTTGCCTTCGTGAACGGCATGGGTCTACCGCTACTGGCGGTCGGTTTATTAGGTGTCGAGTTACTGCCTCGTGCCGGCAACTGGATGAATACCGTTAAAGCCGTGGCGGGTGTGATTCTGCTGGCCGTGGCCCTGGTCTTCCTCGAGCGCATGCCCAGTATCTTCCCGGTAGGCCTGACCACCTTCCTTTGGGCCGCATTATTCATCATTTCCGCTATTTATATGGGCGCGATAGAGCCCATCAAGGAAGGTAGCAGCGGCTGGAGCAAGCTACGTAAGGGCCTGGCCGTCATCATCCTGATCTATGGTGCGGTGTTCTTCCTCGCCAGCCTGACCGGTGGCAGCGGTGATCTAAAAGATCCGCTGCATGGTAGTAAGCTGGCCGGCACCAGCGGTGCTGTGGTATCGGGCACAACATCCGATATTAAAAGTAAGTTTACATTAATTAAAACCGTCGATGATCTGCAGGCAGAACTGGCCAAAGGTAAACCGGTGATGCTCGACTTCTACGCCGACTGGTGTGTTTACTGCAAAACCTATGAGAAATACGTTTTTACCGACCCAAAAGTCAGTGCGCTGATGTCCAAGTTTAACCTTGTACAGGCCGACGTCACTGCCAACGATGCCAAAGATCAGGCCTTGCTAAAACACACGGGAGTATTCCTGCCCCCAGCAATCCTCTTTTATGACCCAAAGGGTCAGGAAGTTAGAGCCCTGCGAGTCATTGGCGAGATGGACGCCCGTCAATTCCAGGCACAACTGGAAAAGGTATTGGCATCTTTTTAAGCACTAAACAGCATTGGGGCCTTGTGCCCCAGTCTTTTCACACGGAAAGTTAGATATGAAGCAAAACAAAGTCTTTTTTTACACCATCATTGCCCTTTTGGCCGTCTCAACAGGCTTTTTCAGTCAACAATATCTGGCGAGTGAAACCTCTGCAGCCAGCAACTATCGGCCTGATTTCAGCCTGCCCGATATTGATGGCAAGATGCGTCATATTAATGAATGGGATGGCCAGGTAATCCTGTTAAACTTCTGGGCCTCCTGGTGCCCTCCTTGTCGCAAAGAGCTGCCTGACTTTGTTCGCCTCTATGAAGACTACCAGGATCAGGGCTTTGTCGTGGTGGGCGTGGCCATCGATAACAAACAGGACATTATCGACTTTATTGATCCCATCGGCGTCGAGTATCCGGTACTGATTAGTGAACTGGATGGGATCAAGATCGCTCAGCTTTATGGTAACCGCCTTAGCGCCTTGCCATATACCGTAATCATTGACCGCAAAGGCAACATCGTCTCCAGCCACATCCAGCTACTGAATTACAACGATGTGGAAAAAATGATAAAGCCGCTTTTGTAGTGTGATATAGATCTCAGAGAATCAAAATACAACTTGCTAGAATTTGCAGCGATTTTGCAGGGTTATGTGAGTCTTTATAGACAAACGTGCGGGTTTCTTGCAAAATTACCTGTAAAAGGTCCCAAACTTAATGTATGCTCTTCAATAAGTTATATAACTAGCTGATTTTTATACGATGTCTAAAATTCTGGTATTACATGGTCCAAACCTAAACCTGCTGGGAGTGCGCGAACCACAGCACTATGGCAGCACAGGCCTGGAAGATATTAACCAGAAGCTACAGCAACAGGCCCAGGGGCATCAGCTACAATGTTTCCAGAGCAATGCAGAACACGAATTGGTAGAGCGTGTGCATCAGGCAATGAGCGATGGAGTCGACTTCATCCTTATTAATCCTGCGGCATTCACTCACACCAGTGTGGCTTTGCGGGACGCACTATCGGCGACAAAAATACCTTTTATCGAGGTACACCTGTCCAACGTGCATGCCCGTGAGAGCTTCCGCCACCACTCCTATTTCTCTGATCTCGCGGTTGGCGTCATTGCCGGCCTCGGTGCCCAGGGTTATGAGCTGGCATTAATGGCGGCACATGAACAACTTTCTCAACAATAAACTACACATATCAGGTCACCATTATGGATATTCGCAAAGTCAAAAAACTCATCGAGCTGTTGGAAGAGTCCGACGTTGCCGAGATTGAAATTCACGAAGGCGAAGAGTCGATTCGTATTAGCCGTGCCAGCCAGGTCACAGCGGCCGCACCTGTAATGGCCGCGCCCGTTGCAGCAGCTCCCGCGCCTGCAGCCGCACCAGCAGAGGCTCCCGCTGCAGAAGCCAAGGCCGAGATCAGTGGCCACACGGTAAACTCCCCGATGGTAGGAACGTTCTATGCCGCACCGTCTCCCGGGGCTAAAAACTTTGCCACTGTTGGTCAAAAGGTGAATGTTGGGGATACGCTTTGCATCATTGAGGCAATGAAGCTAATGAACCAGATCGAGGCCGACAAGGCCGGCACCATCAAGGAAGTCCTGGTGGAAAATGGCCAGCCTGTTGAATACAACCAGCCTCTATTCGTAATCGAATAAGCCATATGACCACCCGGCTCACGCCGGGTGTGCCTAACCAGGATTTCAGAGACTGCCTTATGTTTGACAAGATTGTAATTGCCAACCGTGGTGAGATAGCGCTGCGTGTACTACGCGCCTGCCGCGAGATGGGCATCAAGACCGTGGCTATCCACTCCGATGTGGATGCCAACCTGAAACACGTATTACTAGCCGATGAGTCAGTATGTATAGGACCAGCGGCTTCTACCGCCAGCTACCTTAATATTCCAGCGGTTATCAGCGCCTGTGAAGTCACCGATGCACAAGCCATCCATCCCGGCTATGGTTTCTTGTCCGAGAACGCTGACTTTGCCGAACAGGTAGAGAAAAGTGGCTTTGCCTGCATCGGCCCCAAGGCCGAAACCATCCGCATCATGGGTGACAAGGTAGCGGCTATTGAAGCCATGAAAAAGGCCGGCGTACCTACCGTACCGGGTTCTGATGGCCCGCTGGGCGAGGATGATGAAACGAATCTGCGTATCGCTCGAGACATCGGCTATCCGGTCATCATCAAGGCCGCTGGCGGCGGTGGCGGCCGCGGCATGCGCGTGGTGCACACCGAGGCCAATCTGCTGAGCTCCATCTCGCTGACCAAGGGCGAAGCAGGTGCCGCGTTCAACAACGATATGGTCTACATGGAGAAATTCCTCGAGAACCCTCGCCATATTGAGATCCAGGTGTTGTCCGATACCCATGGTAATGCCATCTATCTCGGGGAACGTGATTGCTCCATGCAGCGACGTCACCAGAAAGTGATGGAAGAGGCACCCGCCCCCGGACTAACCGAAGAGCAACGTAAGTTTATCGGTGAGCGTTGTGCCCAGGCCTGTGTTGATATCGGCTACCGCGGTGCAGGTACCTTTGAGTTCCTGTACGAAAATGGTGAATTCTACTTCATAGAGATGAACACTCGTCTGCAGGTAGAACACTGTGTCACTGAGATGATAACCGGTGTGGACCTGGTGAAAGAACAGATCCTCATCGCCGCAGGCCACCCATTGTCTTACAAGCAAGAAGATATTGTTCTACGCGGCCACGCGCTGGAGTGTCGTATCAATGCCGAGGATCCGAAAAACTTTATGCCTTCGCCCGGCACCATCGAGACCTACCACCCGCCCGGTGGACTGGGGATTCGTATGGATAGCCACATCTACAGTGGCTACAAGGTACCACCCAACTACGATTCGATGATCGGTAAACTGATCGCTTATGGGCCTGACCGCGATTCGGCTATCGCCCGTATGCGCACCGCGTTAAGCGAGATCATCGTTGATGGCATCAAGACCAATGTGCCACTGCACCAGGACTTGTGCCGTGACAGTGCCTTCATAGCCGGTGGCACTAATATCCACTACCTGGAAAAGAAGCTCGGCATGTAGCCTGTGCTACGGTAGGCCATCCACCATGATGGTCTACCGCTTCCCTCCTATAGAGACCCTTCTGAACCTATGAGCTGGCAACAACTCCACCTACAATTACCGGCCTCACAGGTCGATGCCATTAGCGATAGCCTGAGTGAAATGGGCGCCGCCGCGGTGACCTTAAGCGACGCCGAAGACAAACCTATTTTCGAGCCGCCCATCGGCACCACACCATTATGGGATCACACCCAGATCACGGGCCTGTTTGATACCATGTATGAGATGGATAAGGTGTTATCGGAGCTGAAAAACCAGTTCGGTGACTCGGCCATATTACAGTGGCAAGTGGAAGAACTGCCCGAGCAGGACTGGGAACGAGCCTGGATGGATGATTTTCAGCCGATGCAGTTTGGCCAAAACCTGTGGATCATTCCCTCATGGCATGAGGCCCCTGACCCGGATGCCGCCAATATCGAGCTGGATCCTGGGTTGGCCTTTGGCACCGGCACCCATCCTACGACCGCCTTGTGCCTGGAGTGGCTGGATGCCCATCCTCCCAGGGGATTGCAGGCCATCGACTTTGGATGCGGCTCCGGCATTCTAGCCATCGCCGCCTTGAAGCTGGGGGCAGACAGGGTTACCGGCACCGATATAGATCCACAGGCCCTACAGGCCTCAAAGGATAACGCGGATAAAAACAGGGTCAGTGACCGCCTGGATTTATACCTGGCGGATAAGATGCCGGATAAGCCGGTTGATCTGCTCATGGCCAATATACTCGCGAATCCACTACAGGAACTATCCGAATCTATCGCCCAACTAGTCAACACAGGCGGACATATTATTCTCTCCGGGATCCTGGCCGAACAGGCCGATGCAGTAGTAGAAACCTATGCTCAATGGTTTGAAATGGGTCCGGTTGTGCAAAAAGAAGACTGGGTACGCTTGGAAGGCGTAAAAAAATAGGATAAGTTTAGGAAAACTAATAAAAAGTTTTGGAAGGAGTCTCATGTACACCCACTGTCCCGAATGCAATACCTATTTCCGTGTGTCGGCCGATCAATTACGAGCCGCCCAGGGTAAAGTTCGTTGTAGTAATTGTGAGACAGTGTTTAATGCCCTGGATACATTAGACGAAACACTGCCCGAAGGGCAGGTGACGGCCAATGAAGATGCCTCGGCTCAACAACAAACGACTGCTGAGCCAGCGAAAAAAACCAAAACCAAGAAAGCAAAAAAAACGAAAGAGCCGGGCAAGTCCTCTGCTATGCTCAAGGCCGTAGCCGGCGTCATAGTGGTCCTGCTGTTAACCACCCTACTTATCGGCCAGTCAGCGATTGCATTACGCGACAAGCTGGCGCATAAATACCCGGTGGTTCGCCCCCACCTGGAAACACTCTGTCTATACCTGGACTGCAAGATAGGACTGCAACAGGACCTGGAAAAATATACCCTGAAGCATAAAGACATCCGCCTGCACCCAACCATGCGCAGCGCCATCTTAATCAATGCCAACCTGTTGAACGAAGCGGAGTTTGCCCAGCCATATCCACAGGTAGAGCTAACCTTTAGCGGTGCACAAAGCAAGGTCATTGCCCAGCGAACCTTTAGCCCCCAAGAGTACCTGCCCGACACTAGCCTAATCGAGGCCGGCCTGGGCCCCAGGCAATCCGCCCTGTTGGTGCTGGAGGTGGTCGATCCCGGTCCAGAAGCGATAAATTTCGAATTCGAATTCCACTAAGGCTGCAGAACCAAAAATTTATCCCATTGAAGGCGGCTAGGCGCTTTTTCCCTGCCTCCTGAACGGGTATTATAGGCGGCTATTTTTTGACCGGTCTGACTGATGAAAATTGGCCCCTATACCTTTGACCCCAATGTGATCCTGGCCCCTATGGCCGGCGTCACCGACAGACCGTTTCGCCAGCTGTGCAAGCGACTAGGGGCGGGCATGGCGGTCTCCGAGATGGTCTCTTCCAACTCACTGCTGTGGAAAAGCGACAAAACTCTACGCCGTATCAATCACGAAGGCGAACCCGGCCCCATTTCCGTCCAAATCGCTGGCGCCGATCCGAAAATGATGTCCGAAGCCGCACGATTCAATGTCGACCACGGAGCGCAGATCATCGATATCAATATGGGCTGTCCGGCCAAAAAGGTCTGCAATGTTCAGGCCGGCTCTGCGTTACTGCAAAACGAGGCCCTGGTGGATGACATCACGTCGGCCATCGTCAAAGCGGTGGATGTCCCTGTCACGCTAAAAATTCGAACCGGCTGGGATCGTGACAACAAGAATGCGTTAAATATTGCCCGCAGCGCCGAGTCCAATGGCATTCAGGCCCTGGCCATTCATGGGCGCACACGAGCCGATGCCTATCGAGGTGAGGCAGAATACGAAACGATTCAAATGGTTAAGCAAAATATCACTATTCCGGTGATTGCAAATGGTGATATATCCAGCCCACAAAAAGCTAAATTGGTACTGGACACCACCGGCGCCGATGCCATAATGATCGGCCGGGCGGCGCAGGGGAATCCATGGATATTCCGCGAGATCGTCCACTATCTAAAGACAGGGAAAGAGATGGATAAACCTTCATTGGATGAAGTGCGTTCCACACTACTGGAGCATCTGCACAATCTATACGACTTTTACGGGGAGTTCACCGGCGTTCGCGTGGCGCGCAAACACATCTCATGGTACAGCAAGGGCCAGAGAGATGGTGGGCGCTTCCGCCAAGCGGTTAATCAGGTCGAAAGCAGTGCAGAACAAATCAAGATGATTCACGAATTTTTCGATGAACTGTCGGCAAGGGAGGGCCAGGCAGCATGAGTACCATCCTACAACAAACAGAATCCTATATGAGTTTCGAAAGTAATAATCAAACACCGACACTGCAAAGTGCCATACAACATGCCCTGAACGATTACTTCTTTGATCTGGATGACCAGATCCCGGGGGATCTGTATCAACTGGTATTAGGCGAGGTAGAGCCACCGCTGTTGCGTGCGGTGCTGAACTACACCCAGGGCAACCAGAGTAAGGCCGCAGAGGTACTGGGCATTAACCGCGGTACCCTGCGCAAAAAACTGAAAGAATACGGTATTAACCAATAAGACATCTTTAGGAGTCAGTAACACTATGTCTGCCATTACCCGCGCCCTGATCAGCGTCTCCGACAAAACCGGCATAGATGAATTTGCCTGGGCCCTGCATTCCATGGGCGTCGAAATCATCTCTACAGGTGGTACCGCCAAGTTACTGGCCGACAAAGGCATTCATGTCATCGAGATCTCTGACTATACCGGCTTTCCGGAAATGATGGACGGCCGCGTTAAGACTCTGCACCCCAAGGTACATGGTGGCCTGTTGGGACGTCGCGGTACCGATGATGCCGTAATGAGCGAGCATGACATCAAGCCGATCGATCTGGTTGTGGTCAATCTCTACCCGTTTGAGGCCACCATTGCCAGGCCTGACTGTGACCTGCCGACCGCGATCGAAAACATCGACATTGGTGGTCCGACGATGCTGCGCTCTGCCGCCAAGAACCACAAAGATGTTACGGTAGTAGTCAATCCATCCGATTACGAGCGAGTGCTGCAAGAGATGAAGGCGAATAATAATGCTCTCTCTCAGGCCACCCGTTTTGATCTGGCGGTAAAGACCTTTGAGCACACCGCCCATTATGACGGCGCCATTGCCAACTACCTGGGTACCATCCAGGAAGATGGCTCCAGGTCCGAGTTTCCTCGCACTTACTCCAGTCAGTTTATCAAGACCCAGGAGATGCGCTACGGCGAGAACCCCCACCAGAAAGCCGCCTTCTTTGTGGAGAAGAATTCGGCCGAGCCTTCGGTCTCTACCGCGGCTCAGCATCAGGGTAAGGAGTTATCCTTTAATAACATCGCCGATACCGACGCAGCACTGGAGTGCGTAAAGCAATTTGACGAGCCGGCCTGTGTCATCGTTAAGCATGCCAATCCCTGTGGTGTCGCCCTCGCCACGGATATTACCGCAGCCTATGATCGCGCCTATGCCACTGACCCGACCTCGGCATTTGGCGGCATCATCGCCTTTAACCGCCCACTGGATGCCCATACTGCGCAGCAAATCATTGACCGTCAGTTCGTCGAGGTGATCATTGCTCCAGAGATTGAGCATGATGCACTGGGAGTCCTGGCCGAGAAGAAAAATGTACGTGTACTCTCTTCTGGTCAATGGGATACACAGCGTGCCGCAGGACTGGATTACAAGCGCGTCAACGGCGGCCTGCTGGTACAGGATAGAGATCTGGGAATGATTACCGAGGCAGACCTGAAAGTCGTCACCCAAACCCAACCCACCACCGAGCAAATGCGTGACCTGTTGTTTGCCTGGAAGGTTGGCAAGTTTGTAAAGTCGAACGCGATTGTCTACTGCCTGGATGGCCAGACCATCGGTGTGGGTGCCGGCCAGATGAGTCGCGTCTACTCGGCCCGTATTGCCGGTATCAAGGCAGTGGATGCTGGCCTGGAGATCCCTGGCTCGGTAATGGCCTCTGATGCCTTCTTCCCATTCCGCGATGGTCTGGATCAAGCCGCCGAAATGGGGGTTAAAGCGGTCATTCAGCCAGGTGGCTCAATGCGCGATGAAGAAGTGATAGCCGCTGCCGACGAACATGGCATCGCTATGGTCTTCACCGGGATGCGCCACTTCCGTCACTAAACACGAAGGGCCACTCTTATAAAAAAAGCGAGCGCGACTGCACTCGCTTTTTTATCTCTACCGCTTATAGGCCAACCAGTTCGGCATGCAGTCCTTCGGCCTGAACAGCGGCCAATAAATGCGCCGAGTCGGTCTCGTCGACATCATACTCCACCACCACCAAGTGGGGTTGCTTAGCATGGTGTCCGACCGCCACGACGCC
>JABURU010000122.1 GCA_014762485.1 Gammaproteobacteria bacterium
GAGCACGTATTTCCTTGGCGCCTGCCATCGGACTACTCCTGAATTACCAAGTACCGTTAGCCTTGAAATCGTCCAGTGCTTTACGCATGGAAGCTTCGATTTCATCGTTGTAGTTGCCGCTCTCGTCACTCTGCGCCAGCAGGTCGGCGTTGTTAGAGCCCAGGTAGCTGTGCATTGCGGCTTCAAAAGCAACAATCTTGGCTGGCTCAACATCGTCCAGATAACCTTCGTTGGCGGCGTACAGAGAGAACGCCATTTGAGCAACAGACAGAGGTGAATACTGTAATTGCTTCATCAGTTCGGTAACACGAACACCACGGTCCAGCTGCTTACGAGTCGACTCATCAAGGTCAGATGCGAACTGGGCGAAGGCCGCCAATTCACGATACTGCGCCAGGGCGATACGAATACCACCACCGAGCTTCTTGATGATCTTGGTCTGGGCGGCACCACCTACACGGGATACAGACAGACCTACGTTAATCGCAGGACGGATACCGGCGTTAAACAGGTCGGTTTCCAGGAAGATCTGACCATCGGTAATGGAGATTACGTTGGTAGGTACGAACGCAGATACGTCACCTGCCTGGGTCTCAATGATAGGCAGGGCGGTCAGAGAACCGGTCTTACCTTTCACTTCACCATTGGTCATCTTTTCAACGTAGTCAGCGTTTACACGCGCTGCACGCTCCAGCAGACGGGAGTGCAGGTAGAATACGTCACCGGGGTATGCTTCACGGCCTGGTGGACGACGCAGCAGCAGGGATACCTGACGGTAGGCCCAGGCTTGCTTGGTCAGATCATCATAAACGATCAGGGCGTCTTCACCGCGGTCGCGGAAATATTCACCCATGGTACAACCGGCATAAGGAGCGATGAACTGCAGAGCCGCAGGGTCGGAGGCGTTCGCCGCCACAACGATGGTGTTTTCCATCGCACCGTGCTCTTCCAGCTTGCGTACTACGTTGGCGACAGAAGAAGCCTTCTGACCAATAGCAACGTAGATACACTTAACACCAGTACCCTTCTGGGCAATGATGGCGTCGATCGCTACCGCGGTCTTACCAGTCTGACGGTCACCGATAATCAGCTCACGCTGACCACGACCTACGGGAACCATAGAGTCGATGGCCTTCAGACCGGTCTGTACAGGCTGGTCTACTGATTGACGGGCGATTACGCCAGGGGCAATCTTTTCGATAGCAGAAGTACCGGCCTCTTCAACAGGGCCTTTACCGTCGATGGGGTTACCCAGCGCGTCAACTACGCGACCCAGCAGCCCTTCACCTACAGGTACTTCCAGGATGCGACCAGTACACTGTACCTTGTCGCCTTCCTTAATGTGTTCGTATGGACCCAGAACCACCGCACCGACAGAGTCGCGCTCCAGGTTCAAAGCCATACCAAAAACGTTCCCAGGGAACGCTATCATTTCACCCGCCATTACATCTGACAGGCCATGGATGCGTACGATACCGTCGGTAATACCGACTACAGTACCTTCGGTGCGAGCTTCTGCTACTGCATCGAAGTTCTCTATACGCTTCTTGATTATTTCACTGATCTCAGAGGGATTCAGTTGCATCTTCGTATCCTCTAAATTCGGTCCGTGTTATCGCATTAGCGAATTAGCTAACGTGTCCAGTCGATTCGCAGCCGATCCGTCGATGACCAGGTCACCGGCACGGATGATGACGCCGCCTATCAGGCTTTCGTCTACGGTTTCTACGATCGACACTTCACGGTCCAAACGCGTCTTTAATGCCGCGGCAATGTTGCTCTTCTGTACGTCGCTCAATGCAAAAGCCGAAGTAACTTCAGCGATTACAGTGCTCTCTTCTTCAGCTTTTAGCTGTTCGAAGATGACAGCGACTTCGGGCAACACATCCAAGCGACCGTTTTCGGCACATAACTTCACCAGGTTCAAACCGGAGTCATCCAGTTTGCCACCGGCAATGTCTGCAAATAAAGCCACCACATGCTCACCCATTTCCGGGTTGGCAATCACCGCCGCCATATCATCATTCGATGCAATAGCAGCCAGTAGCTCCAGCTTTTCAGACCAGCCTTTCAGGTCGCCCTTTTCCTTCGCCAGTTCGAAAACGGCTTCGGCATAGGGACGTGCGATTGTCGTATTTTCGGCCATAGTTTAAAGCCCCTTAAATTTGGGCAACCAGGTCCTTGAGCATGTCGTCGTGAGCCTTGGAATCGATCTCCTTGCTCAACACACGGCCAGCACCGGCTACTGCCAGAGAAGCCACCTGACTACGCAGGCCTTCCTTAGCACGGTTCACTTCTTGCTCAATTTCCGCGTTGGCGGCGGTCAGCAAACGTTCGCCTTCAGCGCGAGCGTTGTCTTTGGCCTCTTCCACGATTTCGGAGGCACGCTTATCCGCCTTGGAGATAATCTCCTGGGCCTGTGCCTTCGCTTCGGCGATCACCTCAGTAGCGCGCTTTTCAGCAAGCTCCTGTTCATGCTTGCCGCGCTCAGCTGCCGCAAGACCATCAGCAATTTTCTGCTTACGCTCTTCCAGTGCAGCCATAATAGGCGGCCATACATATTTCATGGTGATAATTACAAACACCAAGAATGCGATGGATTGCCCGATTAACGTTGCATTGATATTCATGACTATTCCTTAAATGTTCAGTTTAGGTTTAGTGCGAGTATAAGAAATTAACCTGCAGCAACACCGAACAGAACAAACATAGCCAGACCAACGGCAATCATAGGAACCGCGTCAACCAGACCCATAACGATGAAGAACTGAGTACGCAGCATTGGAATCAGTTCAGGCTGACGAGCAGCACCTTCCAGGAAGCGGCCGCCCAGTACACCGATGCCTACAGCAGCACCCAGAGCACCCAGACCCATCATGATAGCGCCAGCAATATACAGCAGAGCAGTTTCCATTGTTTTCTCCTATCTAAACTTTAAAAAATTAAAAATTAAAAAAAATTAATGGTCGGTTTGATGCGCCATATCCAGATATACAATTGTCAGGGTCATAAAGATGAACGCCTGCAAGAAGATAATCAGAATATGGAACAACGCCCACAAGAGTTGCAAACCACCGGCTGTCGCAGCCAGGGCATAACCGCCACCAAACATAATGGCGATCAAAATAAAGATCATTTCACCCGCATAAAGGTTACCGAACAGACGCAGAGCCAGTGAAACCGGCTTCGAGATCAGGCTCACACCTTCCAGGAATAAGTTAAAGGGAATCGTAATGATAGCCTTGGGTGGGAATGGGTGCAGTGTCAGCTCACCGATAAAACCGCCCACACCTTTCATCTTCACACTGTAGTACAGGATCAGCCAGAACACGCCCAGGGCCAGACCCATGGTGGCATTTATATCGGTAGTCGGTACCACTTTAAAGTAGACATGCTCCGCAGGGACACCAAAATAGGCCTCACCGATCTGGCCTGCCAGCGCCGGGATCCAGTCCACTGGTACCAGATCCATAAAGTTCATCAGCAGGATCCAGAAGAAGACGGTCAGTGCCAGCGGTGCTACCACAGGATTCTTGCCTGAGAACGAGCCTCTAACGCTATCGTCAATAAACTCTATTACCCACTCTACAAAGTTTTGCATGCCGGACGGGGCAGCGTTCACATCCTGCTTGGCAATAGAGGCCGCCACCCGGCGGAAAACAAACAGGAAGACCAGACCCAGAAATACCGACCAGCCCAATGTATCAACATGAAACGACCAGAAGCCCATATCGGCAGCTTCCTGGGCGCTCTGTGCAAAACCCCATGAACCATCTGCCTTTTGACCATAGGTCATATTGGTCAGATGATGCTTTATATATTCAGTACTAGTACCAGCCATTGTTTTTCCTAAATACGCTATTTTTTAAATCCGATACGCGATACGAGTAGTGCGGCCAGGCCTGCTACAAAGCCAATAAACAACGGCTCTGGAGGCAATCTCAGTACACCGAGTGCCAGCACAAATAACCCGATCGTTGAGAACAGTCGCAGACCTGCTGTCTTGTATAACAGTTTCAGGTTTTGTTGGGCGTTACTGTTCCCGGCAATCCGTTCGGCGCGCTCAAAATTCCATCGCAGCAACAGTGTATTCACCAGCGCGATGATTCCGCCGAATAAAGCCGCTAATCCTGTTTCCAGGTCGGCAGTGATAAAAAAGTAACCGGCGGTTACCAGAACAACCACAAACTGCGCCAGCATAATTCTATGTATAAAGCTGCGCGTTATGCGTGCCGAATAGCTCACTGCGACTCCACTAAATCACTACCACACCCCTGCGTGCGTAGTTCGAGGGATTAGCTTCTTGGGCGGCGAAGTATACTTTTTCGGCTCGCCCTGGTCAATGTCGCCAATCTAAATGTTTCGCGAAAAGGTGGGATCTCATAATAAGATTGTGGAGATATTCCAGCGAAATGTCGTCAATAAGAACCTGTTAATTAATTAATATTAATAAATACTATTAAACCATTCACGTTACTTATTATTTGATGTGTTCCAAAATGCCATCCAGCTCATCCAGATTGTTGTAGCTGATCACCAGTTTTCCCTTACCCTTGGCATTGTGCTGAAGGGCCACTCTGGCACCCAGCTTCTCGGACAGATCGTCCTGCAGCTTGCGTACATTGGGGTCCACCGGCTTGCTACTGCTTCCACCCACTTTAGGGGCTTCCAGCATCTGACGTACCAGGTGCTCGGTCTCACGTACCGACAGGCCGCGGTTAACTACGATGCGTGCGGCCTCTGACTGTTTAATGTCCGTTAAGCCTAACAGGGCACGGGCATGACCCATTTCCAGGTCACCGCTTTCCAGCATCCGCTTGACGTCATCATTCAGAGTAAGCAGGCGTAACAGGTTAGACACCGAGACGCGTGATCGACCAACGGCCTCCGCCGCTTCCTGATGTGTCAGCTCAAACTCTTCGATTAAGCGCTGGAGGGCGATGGCCTCTTCAACCGGGTTCAGCTGCTCGCGCTGGATATTTTCAATCAGCGCGATGGCGAGGGCGACATTATCAGGGATCTGCCTGATGACCGCCGGGATTTCGTGCAAACCAGCCTGTTGTGCGGCACGCCAACGGCGCTCGCCGGCAACGATCTCATAGCGACCACTTTGACCGTCCAGCGCACGCACTACGATCGGCTGTACCACGCCCTGGGCGCGAATCGATTCAGCCAGCTCTTCCAGTGCCGCCGGATCCATATCAATACGCGGCTGATAACGACCGCGTTGCAACACATCCACGGGCAAATGGCGTAATTCGCCATCTTTGGGGCCGCTGGCCGCAGCAGGGGCAGGTTGAGTCTCTGGTTGGCTGGTGCTCACCGGGGCCGCATTTAGGTCATCGGCCATGCCACCCAGCAGAGCATCCAGTCCGCGCCCTAAACCCCGTTTTTTATTCGACATAGTAATTCTTTAACTTTTCTACTTGGTAAATCAGGCGATGGCCGCCTCTTCATTGCGCAACATCTCGCCCGCCAGGGCCAGGTAACACTGAGCACCCTTGGAGGACTTGTCATAGGCCAATACCGGCATGCCATGACTGGGGGCCTCGGCCAAACGAACATTACGCGGGATCACGGTGCGGTAAACCTTGCCACCAAAATGATCCGTCAATTGTTGGGACACATCCGAGGCTAGCTTGTTACGTGGATCAAACATCGTGCGCAACAGGCCCTCGATCTGCAGGTTCGGATTGATCGAGGCGCGGATCTTGTTAATGGTATCCAGCAGGGCGGTGAGGCCTTCCAGTGCATAATACTCACACTGCATCGGGATCATTACCGCATCGGCCGCCGCCAGCGCATTCACCGTCAACATATTCAGCGCAGGGGGACAATCGATCAGGATGTAATCATATTGATCCTGGATTTGCTGCAGGGCGCTCTTCAGACGAACCTCTTTATTGTCCATCTGTAGCAACAAGACCTCGGCCGCCGTCAGATCAGCATTGGCTGGCACCAGGTCATAACCCCCGTTCATGGTGGTTATGCGGACATCGTCTATCGAGGATTCACCGGTCAGGACATCAAAGGCAATGCGATCCAGCTCATTTTTACTGACACCGCTGCCCATGGTCGCGTTGCCCTGTGGATCCAGATCCACCAGCAGGACACGACGCTTGGTCGCCACCAGGGAAGCCGCCAGGTTGATACTGGTAGTGGTCTTGCCGACACCACCTTTTTGATTGGTTATCGCTAGTATTTTCGCCATTCTTCCATCCCTACCGGGACAGACTGTCGCCGGGTTCTGCTCTTATTATGACATGTTGGGGGAGGTATGACTGTACTACTTTCTCTTAATGATGACCACGTGGCGATCGGCATCCAGATCCGGAACTTGTAACTGCTCCACAGAAATGAGTTCAAAGCCTGCGGGAATCGCGTCCAGTTCGGCCACCGGGTAGACCCCTTTCATCGCCAGGTTGACCCCATCGTCCAGCAGCAGGTGCGAGGTCGATTCCAGCATCCCCGCCAGGCTAGAGTAGGCGCGGGAGACAACGGTATTAAACAGCTGCTCAGGCTGATACTCTTCCACTCGCTCGTGGACCACCTCCATATTATCGAGCTTCAGATCGGTCTTGGCCTGCTGCAGGAAGCGGGTCTTTTTCGAGTTGCTATCCAACAACACAAACTCGCAATCCGGCATCGTCAGCGCCAACGGGATACCTGGTAGACCGGCACCGCTACCCACATCAATAATACGCTTACCTTCAACAAAAGGCAGGATCGCCAGGCTATCAAACACGTGACGTGTCAACATCTGCTCGGGCTTACGCACCGCGGTGAGGTTATAAACCCGGTTCCACTTGGAAAGCAGATCCAGATAGTCGAGCATGCCATTGGCCGCCTCATCAGAGACCTGGATGCCCATTTTCTCCAGCCCGTGATAGAGCTCATGTATCAGGCTGGTAACGGGTTTGTCCTTTTGCTTGTTTCTACGGTTACCGTATAACATGACCGGCGACCTAAAAAACCGGCAGGGCGGGGTTAACGCCAATAACAAACAACTGACTGAAGAGATCAGCGTACTGATTAGTATTCATTTGTTTTATTCCATTTTCCATGACTGTGCGCTCTTCTAAAGAGAGCATAACGCGTTTCCCTCCCTTAGCTAGGAGGTGTAATAGTTTTTAACAAAATTGAATAAAAGCACCGCAATCATCAGGCAGAAACCTGACGCTTAGCCTGATGCTTTTTGATGTACACCAGCAGTAACGATACCGCCGCCGGTGTGATGCCCGGAATACGTGCCGCCTGGCCGACCGTTTCAGGCCGCTGCTGGCTGAGCTTCTCGACGATCTCGGCCGACAGGCCACTGATCTGATCATAGGCAAAGCCGTCCGGGATCCTGGTCTGCTCCTGCTTGCGGGCACGGGCAATTTCATCCTTCTGTCTATTTATATAGCCTGAGTACTTGGCCTGAATCTCCAACTGCTCGATCACGGCACGATCCGTCACCGCCTCATTGTCACTGGCAATCGCCCCTGGCAGGGTCATCAAATCCTGGTAGCTGACATCCGGGCGACTGAGCAGGTCCGCATAGCTATATTCACGGACAATGGTTTTACCCAGGACTCTTTGCTGCTCATCCACGGGGATCTTTTGCGGGTGGGCAAAGGTCTCTTTTAGCCGCTGCTGTTCACGCGTCACCGCCTCGCGCTTGGTCTCAAAGGCGGCCCAACGCTCATCATCCACCAGGCCCAGCTCGCGCCCGACAGGGGTTAAGCGCATATCCGCATTGTCCTCGCGCAGCATCAGGCGGTACTCGGCACGGGAGGTGAACATGCGATAGGGCTCCTGGGTACCACGGGTGATGAGATCATCCACCAGTACTCCCAGGTAGGCCTCCTCACGACCCGGCGACCAGGCCTCTTTTTCCTGTACCTGGCGCGCGGCATTCAGGCCGGCCAGCAAGCCCTGGGCCGCGGCCTCTTCATAACCGGTGGTGCCATTGATCTGGCCGGCAAAGAACAGGCCCTGCATATGTTTGGTTTCTAATGATGGCTTTAAATCACGCGGATCAAAATAATCGTATTCGATCGCGTAGCCTGGGCGGGTGATATGGGCCTGCTCGAAGCCTTTTATTGATCGTACCAGTTGCATCTGCACATCAAATGGCAGCGAGGTAGAGATACCATTGGGGTAGATTTCATGCGTCGTTAAACCTTCCGGCTCGACAAATATCTGGTGCGAGGCCTTATCGGCAAAGCGGTGGATCTTATCCTCGATCGACGGGCAATACCGAGGGCCCACCCCCTCGATAACACCGGTATACATCGGCGAGCGATCCAGCCCTTCACGAATGATATCGTGGGTCTGTTCGTTGGTATGGGTGATATGACAAACGATCTGTTTGGGGTGATCTGTCTGCTTTCCGATATAACTAAACACCGGGGTAGGGGTATCGCCGGGCTGTGCCTGCATTTGTGAAAAATCGAGACTACGGGCATCCAGGCGCGGAGGGGTACCGGTCTTCAGGCGATCTACCCGAAACGGTAACTCTCTTAATCTTGCAGACAAGGCGTTGGATGGCGGATCACCCGCGCGACCACCCTGGAAATTTTCCAGCCCGATATGGATGCGTCCGCCGAGGAAGGTACCTACGGTTAGCACCACGGTGGGCGCCATAAACTGCAGGCCCATTTGCGTCACCACACCTTCGACACGCTCACCCTGAACGATCAGATCATCCACCGA
>JABURU010000105.1 GCA_014762485.1 Gammaproteobacteria bacterium
CAGAACCGACAAACCAACGATGGCCGATAACAGCATGGCGTATTTGATCCCCAGCATCGCAAAACCGATGTAGGTGACAATACCAACGATAAAGATTTCCCATATCTTGCCACGGACATAGTTGCCGATCTGCATGTCCATCTCTTCCCAAACCTGGCGCAATAGGTCACGCTTGCTAGGCAAACAGCCGCTAAACCAGTGAAGGATCTGGCTTTCATCTTTTAAGAAGAAAAACACCAGTACGGGCATTAATATAATGAAAACAAATACCGTGATCACGCTAGGTATTGAAGCCAGTGATATAGAGACAACCTGTTGTCCCAGACTGGCTACCTCGGTACGGATGGTGGTAATAAGCTCCGCCACCTGTTCGTAGGTGAAATAGGTATAGTGCTGGGGCAGCTCCATTAGTGCGGCTTCCCACTGGACAAAATAGTTGGGTAACTCCTTAACCAGCTGGGTTATCTGCTCATACAGTAATGGTAATAAGCCAAACAACAGAAACACCAGGAAGGTGGTAAATAAAGTGACCACGGTAATCACTATCCACAGTCGCGGTATCCCTCGTTGCTCCAGCTTGCGAACCGAGCCATCAAACAAGTAAGCAATAATGATACTGGCAATCACCGGAGAAAGTGGCTGCCCCATCGTGATCACCAGGGTAAATCCAACCAGCAAAAATATAGCCAGAAAGACTGCTTGAGGATCAGAAAAACGTCGCTGAAGCCATTTTGTAAACATATTACTCATGTTTTATCGATCTTCTAGATAGTTTTGATAATGTTGCCTGAAGACTTCTTCCAGCTCCACAATAACCTCTTCGCGTTCTCGGCCCTGAACAGTATGGGCCATCATTAGCGCAGAGGTATCATTCAGCAGTTTAGCTTTATCAAGCATAGGATAGGAGGCCGAAAGCCTTTTTACCGCCTGAATCACAGACTCGTTTTCCTTCGGCTCAATATGCTGCGGTTCTACAGGGGCCAATTCTGGCTGGGGAGCTTGCTCCTGATGGCTTAAGAAAGCAGCAAAATCCAGCAAGCTACGGCGGGATGTGTCATCCAGCCCTTTATAAATATCAAGCAGTTTTTGTTTATCTTTATCCACACTATTACTCGATCAGTGATGTACGGTGATAGCCGTATTATCGGCAAAGCGGTAACAGTATGCCATTACTGAAGGAATAATATGTGTCTGTTTTCTCGTCTACAGCTCAATATTCTGGTGAGCTTCACAATATTCACGAGCAAACTGGAGTAACTCTTCCATTGCACGTAAACGGAACTTCTGCTTTTGATGCACAAAAGAAAACGGCCTTTCAACCAGGGGGTTCAGGTTAACTGCAACCAGTGTGCCCAGGCGCAGCTCCTTGCTTACGGTGGAACGGGAGAGGATAGAAATGCCCATGCCTGATTCCACCGCCCCCTTAATCGCCTCGGGACTACCCAGCTCCATCACCAGATTTAGTTCAGCCTGGTCCAGGCCAATCTGTTGCATGCAGTCACGCAAAACCTCGCGTGTACCAGAACCCTCTTCACGGCAAATATATGGGTAATCTTTTAACCGGTGTAAATCAAACTCATCGATAGTGGCCAGTTCATGTTCGGGCTGTACAACCAGAACCAGTTGATCCATGCGACAGGTTTCTACTACCAGGTTTTTATTGGCCACGGGTGCTTCGACCACCCCAAGGTCTATCGTATTATTCTCCACCATCGAGACAATACCATCGGGATTGGAACCATTAAGACGATTGCCTACATCCTGTCTCTTATA
>JABURU010000260.1 GCA_014762485.1 Gammaproteobacteria bacterium
GAGTATACGTATTTAGATAAAAATACATCCACTATGGATTCGTAAGTGATTGATAATTAAGGGGATGTTTGGGCTAAAGTAATTCGGATATAAGCCGATATATTGCTTGGTAGTGGTGAATACATCTATTTGTATATCCACTGAAGTAAAATGATACCCTCAAGCTGGCAATATGTCACAAAGGGGGGCATAGGAGGCTTAAAATGCCACAGGTTATTAATACTAACGTTATGTCCTTGAACTCTCAGCGTAATCTGAACCGTTCACAGGACAGCATGAAGATCGCGTTGCAGCGTCTATCCTCTGGTCTGCGAATTAACAGTGCCAAGGATGATGCGGCGGGTTTGGCCATTTCTGAGCGCTTTACTGCTCAGGTTCGCGGCCTGAATCAGGCTGCTCGTAATGCTGCGGATGGTGTATCTCTGGCGCAAACTGCCGAGGGTTCATTGCAAGAAATTGCAAATAACCTGCAGCGTATGCGTGAATTGGCCGTACAGGCAGCTAACGCTACCAACAGTGCCTCTGACAGAGCTTCACTGAACGACGAAATGACTGCACTGAAAAGCGAAATCACTCGTGTTGCTGGAGCAACAGATTTCAACGGCGTTAAAGTACTGGGTACAACAACTACATTAACCTTCCAGGTTGGTGCAAATGATGTAGCCGCTAATGACCAAGTTAAACTGACCACCACAAAGATTGTATCGGCCGTTGGTGTGAAGTCTACCCTTCTTGCAGCTCGCACAATCTCTACTGCAACAAAAGCTGTCAGCTCATTAGGAATCATTGATGATGCCATCAACGAGATTGCTTCTGTTCGTGCTGACTTTGGTACTCTGCAAAATCGTTTTGAATCAATTATTCGTAACGTGCAGAACGTATCAGAGAACCTGCAATCGGCGCGTAGCCGTATTCAGGATGCTGATTTTGCAGCAGAAACTGCGGAGTTAACTCGTACACAGATTCTGCAACAGGCTGGTGTAGCTATGTTGGCCCAGGCTAACTCGCTGCCTCAGAACGTTTTGAGTCTGCTACAGTAATAGCATGAAGGAGCGCCATCCAAAAGGTTCTTCTGGATGGCGTACCTTTTTATAATGGGAGACTCACAATGTCCTCAGAAATTAATGCAAACGCAAGTGTCAGCAAATTAAATTATCCTCAGTCCAAACAGACTGAGAATAATGTTATGACGCCTAGAGGTCTTCAAACTGAAGATGTTCAGGCGAAAGTAAATGAATCCGTGACACAAAAAAACGATATTAATAAAATGGTTGATGATGTGAATGAATATGTTCGCCAGATTCATCACAATCTCAGTTTCAGTGTGGATAAGGATCTGGGCCGTACTATTATCAGAGTCGTTGATGTAGAAACTGATAAAATGATTCGACAAATTCCATCAGAAGAGTTTCTTGAAATTGCAAAAGCAATCGAAAAGACCAAAAGCCTTCTGATGAAAGTTGAAGCATAACTCCATATCGAGGTGACAAGGTGCCTGTATTACAAGCTAGTGGAATTGGTTCTGGTCTTGATGTAGTTGGTTTGGTAAATCAGCTGGTTGCCGCTGAGCGTGCTCCTGCTGAAAATCGTATTAAACGTCAGGAAAGCCAGTTAGAAGGTTTAGTTTCTGCTTATGGCAAACTTAAGAGCTCGCTAGATAGCCTGCAAAGTTCTTTGGCATCACTTAAGGATGCATCTGGATTTCAGGAGAGAACCGCCAGTTCGGCTGATGATACTATTCTTAATGCTTCGGCTACCAGTACTGCGGCGCTGGGTACCCATACGGTAACGGTAAATACCCTTGCATCTACACATAAGCTGCGTACAGGGGGTTTTGCAAATACTACCGATGTAATCGGCTCTGGTACTATTAAAATTGATATAGGAAAATATGATTCTGGTGGCGATACCTTTACGCAAACCAGTACGACGAATATCACGATCACGGCTGGTACAAATGATACGCTGGAAGGGGTTCGAGACCAGATAAATGCTGCAGATGCTGGTGTAACCGCATCTGTCATCAATGATGGCACGAATAACTACCTGGTTGTGAGTTCTGATGATACCGGGACTGAAAATGCTATCCGTATTTCCACTACAGATGATGATTTGAACAATACAGATGCTGCCGGCTTATCACAGCTAATTTTTGATCCAACTACTGCTGGCCCAGATAATTTGGTTCAAACATCAGCAGCCACTGATGCAACATTTAATTTAGATGGCATTGATATTACCAGCTCATCAAATTCGGTTTCTACCGCTCTGACAGGTGTGACGATTGATCTAAAATCTGTGGGTACAACTACCTTTGAGGTATCGGCGGATAAAGAGTCAACAAAGAGTCAAATAGAAGCTTTTGTAACAGCTTACAATAATGTGATTGAAACTATTAATACAGTAAGCAAGTTTAATGAAGGTGGTAAATCTGGTGCACTACTTTCTGATAGCCTGGTCGCTAATCTGAAAAATAGTTTACAGTCATTGGTTGGTGGCTCGAGTACTAATAGTGGATCTTTAGTAACATTAACCCAACTTGGGTATGAAACTAATGTAGAAGATGGCACTTTAAAATTAGGCACGGCAAGTGACCTTGAAGATGCGCTAACGAATAGCTTCGATGATGTTGGTGCTCTGATTGCAGACTATACAACACGACTAGATAGTTTGATCGATCCATATCTTGGAGTTACCGGTATGCTGCAAGATCGAACAGATGGTCTGAATACACAGTTAGAAGCATTAGAAGAACAGCGTGAAAGACTGGATTATCGAATGGAGATGGTGAAAGAAAGATATACCCGTCAGTTCACATCTCTTGATGCACTGATTGCTAGTATGAATAGTACCATGAGTTACTTAAGCCAGCAGTTATCTACATTACCCGGCGCTCGTACTTAAATTTTTGAGGATTGCAAAATGACTAAACACAGCAAAAAATCAGCACTCAGCCAATATAAAAAAGTCGGTACAGAGAGCGACGCCGCCTTTGCAAATCCGCATCGACTGATTCAAATGTTATTCAATGGCGCATTAGAAAAAATTTCCATTGCTCGTGGCGCAATGGAGCGTGGTGAAATAGCCAAAAAAGGTGAGCATATAGGCTGGGCTATCAGTATTATCGAAGGTCTACGTACTAGTCTGGATAAAGATACTGGTGGTGAAATTGCAGAAAATCTTGAATCGTTATATGTCTATATAGAAGAGCGCCTTGTTCTAGCAAACATTGATAATGATCTGGAAATTATGGATGAAGTTGTAAGACTTTTGAATACTGTGAAGTCTGCCTGGGATGAGATTTCTGGTGAGGCGGCTGCTTTACCGGCAAACAATGCTACTTCAACGGATTCTATCTTGAGTGCAACGAGTTAAAGATGAAGCATGAAATGCTACAAATGATAGATGAAATTAACTCGTTAACTAATAAAATTTCAGAACTGGCTCTACAGGAAGAGTGGTCAGATATTTCAGAGCTGGATGAAACAAGGAATCAGTTATTAAAGAAATTATATTCTTCAACCGATGAGTTAAACGAAGAGGATGGCGCAGAACTGCGTCAGTTTACTGAAGAACTAATGTCATCCATAGAAGAAACCTCCAGGCTTGCCAAAGACTCGCGGGATAAGATTCGTAAAGAGATAAAAACCATATCTCAGAGTCAGGTTGCATTATCAGCCTACTCGAAAAACCTCAATGCCAGTTAGTAACTCGACAATTACCTCTATAGTAGCGCTGTGTAAATGGAGCATTTGACTGATTCTATTGCCTTAAAGGGCATTTATCCGCTTGCAATATCCACTGGCTCTGAGTATTCGGACACGAATGTATCGCAAAATATTATCGATAACGAAGCTCTGTTAAAGATGTGGTGGTTCATCGAAGAAGGGGGGCACCACATAGTGGATGAGAACAACGAGCTGGCGCATGAGATGAATCGTATTGAAGCTAAGCTGGATATGTTGCTTGCCTTGATATCAAGTTGGATTGGGATGCAAACTCGCTTACCTGAGAAGTACAATTTAGAATTATCGTCCAGTCATTTAACCTGGCAGGAAAAAAATCCGCAGGCAAATGAATTTACCGTTGGCACAGTGTGCCAGGCAGACTGTTATATCGTTCCGGGTCACCCACTTCCCCTCAAACTATCTGGCCAGATATCGACTATTACCCAGGTAGGACAGGGTCTGCAAATAAAGATGGAGCTCGTGAATATGGATGATAAAGTCGCCCAGCTTCTGGAGAAAATCCTGTTTCGTTATCACCGGCGCCAGGTGGCTAGCAGCAAACATTCCAGCCGCAAATAATGATCAATTCACAGCTTTATCATCGATAGTCTTGCCCTGAAAAAAACAAATACCAGTCATATTTTCCCCGTCATCTTTTTGACATTTCTTAAAACTCGTGTTAACTATTAGCTGTAACATATTGATTCTTGGTGATCATCTTATAATTTTTTAGTGCCAAGAACTGTTTTAAATCGATAAAAACGATAAGAGGGCGGCGGCATGCATAACCGTAGTGTATGGCTGGTAGACGACAATCGAGAGCGCCGTGAGGTGATCCGCACCATATTGGAGTTTATGGAGTGGAGCCCGATATTTCTTGATACAACATCCAACTGGGCCCAGGTGCTAGGCTACGACGGCCGCCCCACCTTTGTCGTTCTAGGCTGTGACGAGGCTACGGAAGTAGCGGGGCATGTCAATGCTTTGACGGCCATGTTACCCGGTGTGCCGCTATTGATTATGGGCGACGAGAATACGTCGGCAGTGGCGGTTGAGTCACCACACGCATACCTGTCTTACCCAGTTAAACAGGCTGAGTTAATGACCAGTTTGGATACTCTTCTGGCGGATGTTGACTCGGCTATGCCTGATGTCGCATTTTCCGCGTTAGTCGGTGAGTCTGCCGCGATCCAGCAGGTACGACACCTGATGGGGCAGGTCGCCTCTTCCAATGCCTCTGTATTGATTCTTGGCGAGTCCGGTACAGGTAAAGAAGTGGTTGCGCGTAGCCTACATCAGCATTCTGCACGTGCAGACAAACCGTTTGTGCCAGTTAATTGTGGTGCCATCCCGGCGGAGTTATTGGAAAGTGAATTGTTTGGTCATGAAAAAGGTGCGTTTACTGGTGCGGTGAGTGCACGCAAAGGGCGCTTTGAGCTAGCAGAAGGCGGCACCCTGTTTCTTGACGAGATTGGTGATATGAGCCTGAACATGCAGGTGAAATTACTACGCGTGTTACAGGAGAAAGTGTTTGAGCGCGTCGGGGGTAATAAGAGTATTGCTGCGGATGTGCGCATTATTGCCGCCACCCATCGCGACCTTGAGCAACAGATCCAGCAAAACCAGTTTCGTGAAGACTTGTTCTACCGTTTGAATGTATTCCCTATCGACATGCCTCCTTTACGTCAACGCTCAGGTGACGTGGCGCTATTGGCTCACGAGTTTGTGAATCGGATTGAAAGGGAAGGGCGCGGTCGAATTAGTTTTACCAATGCGGCAATGAGTGTGCTTAGTCGTTATATATGGCCTGGTAATGTACGTGAACTATCCAATGTCATTGAGCGCCTAGCATTGATGTACCCGGAACAAAATATTGATATTCCCCAATTGCCGGAGAAGCTGTTATTCAATCAATCCGTAGTCGAGATGGAAGCGTTGGTCGAAGAACCACAATCAACCGCATCGATTCAGCAGTTGCCAGGGGAAGGTATCGACCTGAAGAAGCACTTAAGCGAGGTTGAGTGTTCCCTGATCAAACAGGCGATGGATGAATCTGGTGGGGTCGTCGCGCATGCCGCCAAACGCTTACATCTACGCCGGACTACCTTGGTAGAAAAATTACGAAAATATGGCTTAAACCAACGTCGTGATGAAGTCAGTGTTGCTTAAGAACTGGAACGGAATAGCGTGTTAAACGTGGCAAAGCAAAATGATAGCGATAGCGCATCCAATAATGTCGAGGCATTGCAGGAGGCGTTTTCTGTATTTAATAACCTGTCTGAACAGCTGGCCAGCTCTTATCATGATCTGGAAGATCATGTAGACAAGTTAAAAGGCGAGCTGGAAGAAGCGAATACTGAAAAGCTGGCACACTATCAGGAAAAGGAGCGCTTGGCAGACAGGTTAAATAGCCTGCTTACGGCCTTGCCTGCCGGTGTGGTGGTGTTGGATGCGACAGGAAGAATACAGGAAGCAAATACGGCGGCTATAACGCTGTTGGGTGAACCTTTGGTGGGCGAGTTATGGCGCGACATCATCGTTCGTGCCTTTGATGCAACGAAAGATTATGGCGTCGATCTCTGTTTACACGATGGCCGTATCGTTAGCCTCTCAACCTGCCCATTGGGAAATGAGCCTGGTCAGATCTTGATGCTTACCGATGTGACCGAGCGCCGACAATTACAAGAGAAAATGAGTCAACATAAGCGCCTGTCGGCAATGGGCGAGATGGCCGCATCATTGGCCCATCAGATCCGCACACCACTGTCTTCGGCGATGTTGTATTTATCACACTTACGTCAGCCAGAATTGGCCGATGATAAACGCCTGAAGTTTGCCGCTAAGGTCAGCGATAGTGTCCAGCACCTGGAAAAGCTGGTGAAAGACATGCTGATCTTTGCCAAGGGTAATATCGGTGCCGGTGAGCAAGTGAGTGTGTCCGAGTTAATTGATTCGGTAATCCATAATATTGATGCCGAACTGGATAAGACGGAAACCGAGCTGCTGCTTGATGATGAGGCAGGACAGATTATCGTACGTTGTAACCGTGATGTACTGGTCAGTGCCCTGATAAACCTGGCAAACAACGCGATACAGGCGATGAGCTCGAAGGGTGAGTTGACGATACAGACTCAGGCTAGTGATGAGGCTGTAGATATCGTGATTGCCGATAATGGGCCTGGCATGGACTTAGAGACACAGGCAAGAATTTTTGAACCGTTTTATACCACTCGTGCGAATGGTACGGGTTTGGGACTGGCGGTAGTGCAGGCCGTGGCCAGGGCGCATAAAGGTGAGCTCTGGTTACAATCAGAGCCTGGGCAGGGTAGTCGCTTTGGTATCAGGTTACCGATACAGAATTTGGAAACAGGTGAGTAATGGGTAGTTCAGCCGTACTGGTTGTAGAAGATGATAATACTCTGCGTGAAGCGTTAAGTGACACGTTGGAGATGGCTGGTTATCGCGTGGTAACCGCTGAAAATGGTCAGGATGCCCTGGTAAAGCTGGAGCAGGAGCCTGTCGCCATGGTGGTGAGTGATGTTCAGATGGACATGATGGATGGCCATGCCTTGCTCAAAAACCTCAAGCTGAAGCGCCCTGATTTGCCGGTGTTATTAATGACCGCCTATGGCTCGATACAGAAGGCCGTAGAGGCCATGCATGATGGTGCGGCCGATTACCTGGTGAAACCGTTTGAGGCCGAAGTGCTGGTGACCCAGGTGGCCAAGTATATTGGCGAACCCGGCGATGTCGACAGGGATCTGGTCGGTGATGATCCTCGTACCGAGGCATTACGTGATCTGGCCAAGCGAGTGGCGGATAGTGAGGCCACGGTGCTGATCACCGGTGAAAGTGGTAGCGGTAAAGAAGTGCTGGCGCGCTATATCCACCGCCAGTCGCCGCGTGCGGATAAACCCTTTATTGCCGTGAACTGCGCGGCGATCCCGGAAAATATGCTCGAAGCGACCTTGTTTGGTTATGAAAAAGGGGCATTTACCGGCGCGCACCAGGCCAATCCAGGTAAGTTTGAGCAGGCACAGGGTGGCACTCTGTTGCTGGATGAGATCTCGGAAATGGATTTGGGCCTGCAGGCCAAGCTCTTACGAGTTTTGCAGGAAAAAGAGGTTGAACGTCTTGGTGGGCGCAAACTGATTCAACTTGATGTGCGAGTGCTGGCAACCTCTAATCGCAATATGCAGCAGGAGGTGGCAGAGGGTAAATTCCGCGAGGATCTTTACTACCGCCTTAACGTATTTCCTATGCAAATTGCTCCCTTGCGAGAACGGGCAAAAGATATTGTCCCGTTGGCAGCTTATTTATTTGAATTACATGCCCGTCGAGCGGGTCGACTCATTCCCGTTCTGGATGAGTCAGCCAAAACCAAGCTGGAATCCTACCGTTGGCCAGGCAACGTGCGCGAGCTGGATAATGTGATTCAGCGTGCCTTGATCCTGCAGCGAGGGGAGACAATCAGCGACAGCGATATCCTGTTTGAGCAAGTGGCTGAAACGATAAACTCGTCGCCGGTGAGTCCGCCGCCACAAATAACGATGCCAGAAGCTGTGAACCAGGTTGCCGATAGCGGTACACTGGGCGATGTTAAACTGGGGGCCACCACGGGGACATTGGGTTCAAACCTTAAGAACCAGGAGTTTGCCATTATTATTGATGCTTTACAGCAGGGTAACCGCAAACAGGCGGCGACAAAGCTGGGTATTAGTGAACGCACACTGCGTTATAAACTGGCGCAGATGAGAGAGGCGGGTATAGAAATACCGTAGATAACTGGCGTATTTCTTGCAGGCATTTACAGAATTACAGTACATGATGGATTAGGCTCATGAGCGACATTAACGTTAACAATTTACTGGCTCAAATGAAGGTGGCAGCGGCAC
>JABURU010000359.1 GCA_014762485.1 Gammaproteobacteria bacterium
CGTCCAAGTCGTTGGTAGGTTCATCCAGCAGCAGCATGTTTCCACCACTCTTTAACAGCTTGGCCAGGTTCACACGGTTGCGTTCACCACCGGAAAGGTTGCCGACTTTTTTCTGTTGATCGGAGCCCTTGAAGTTAAAGCGACCGACATAGGCGCGAGAGCTGACCTCAAAGTCACCCACCTGCATGATGTCATGACCATCGGAGATCTCCTCCCAGACGGTTTTATTGCCATCCAGGGCATCACGGCTTTGATCTACGTAGGCCAGTTGTACCGTATCACCGATACGTAACTCACCTGCGTCGGGCTGCTCCTGGCCGACCAGCATACGGAACATGGTGGTTTTACCTGCCCCATTGGGGCCAATCACGCCGACGATGCCGCCGGGAGGCAGGTTGAAGGATAGATCATCCACCAGCAGGCGTTCACCAAAGCCCTTCTTAAGGCCTTTTGCCTCGATCACCAGGTTGCCCAGGCGTGGGCCGGGAGGAATGAACAGCTCGTTGGTCTCGTTGCGCTTCTGGTACTCTTTCGAGGCCATCTCTTCGTAACGCTCCATACGTGCCTTGCTCTTGGCCTGGCGGCCCTTGGCGTTGGAGCGAACCCACTCCAGTTCCTGTTTCATTGCCTTGGCGCGTGCGGCTTCTTGTTTCTCCTCCATCACCAGGCGCTTCTCCTTTTGCTCCAGCCAGGAGGAGTAGTTGCCTTCCCAGGGAATACCCTGGCCACGATCCAGCTCCAGGATCCACCCGGCGACATTGTCGAGGAAATAGCGATCATGGGTTACCGCCACCACGGTGCCCGGGTAGTCGTGCAGGAAGCGCTCCAGCCAGGCTACCGACTCGGCATCCAGATGGTTGGTGGGTTCGTCCAGTAACAGCATGTCGGGCTTGGAGAGTAACAATTTACACAGCGCGACACGACGGCGTTCACCACCGGAGAGCTTGGTGACATCGGCATCCCAGGCTGGTAATCGTAATGCCTCGGCAGCGACTTCCAGAGTGCGTTCGATGTTGTGACCATCGGTAGCCTGTAACAGGTTTTCCAGTTTTGCCTGCTCGGCGGCCAGGGCGTCAAAATCGGCATCGGGCTCAGCGTAGGCGGCGTAAACCTCTTCCAGGCGTTTTTGCGCATCGACGATCTCGCCCAGGGCCTCTTCAACATTTCCACGTACGTCTTTATTCGGGTCCAGTTCAGGCTCCTGCGACAGGTAACCAATCTTGATTCCGGGTTGTGGGCGAGCCTCGCCCTCAATATCGGTATCAAGACCAGCCATGATGCGTAGCAGGGTCGATTTGCCCGCACCGTTCAGGCCCAAAACACCAATCTTGGCGCCGGGGAAAAAGGAAAGAGAGATATCTTTAAGGATGAATTTCTTTGGGGGGACGATTTTGCCCACCCTGTTCATAGTATATATATATTGAGCCATAGTTTTGTAGGTGTTCTTTGATTAAGTAATTGCTTTATTATCAAGGAAAATAACTTAATCTGCCAATGGTTCGAGAGGAAATAACAAGCGGAAGGTGGAACCTTTATCTGCTGTCGATTCCACTAAAATGTGACCATTATGCTGGTGCATGATGCCATGTACGATAGATAAACCCATGCCTGTTCCTTTGCCCACTTCCTTGGTGGTAAAGAACGGCTCAAACAGGTTTTCTAGCATTGGCTCAGGAATACCACTACCACTGTCGGAAATACTAAGTTCGATAAAGTCACCATTAATCAGCGAGTGACACGATGTGCAGTATTGATCATTTATCAGTGTCGTG
>JABURU010000146.1 GCA_014762485.1 Gammaproteobacteria bacterium
TAAGAGACAGGTATATAGGAATGTGAAATTTTTCCAGTCTGACCAGATCAGGGGCAATTTGAGTTAACAGATGTCGTTCATACAAACATTCATGTACCAGTGAAAGCTGCATGGTCTCCAGATACCGTAATCCTCCATGAATTAATTTACTTGATTTTGATGAGCTACCACAGGCAAGGGCAGATTTTTCTAACAGTATCGTTTTATAACCTGAAGCGGCTGCAGCTTGCGCAACACCGACACCATGTATACCACCACCTATGATCACGACATCATAATGCTCCATTAGCGACTCAACTCGGGAAAATGTTGCAACATGCTACAAATATCATCACTCTCCACATACTTCACACCTAATTCAAACAGATTTTTTGCCACTGCAGGATCACATGTTTCATACATGGCCCAGTCCCACGAGTCTGCAAAAAAATCATATTTATGCCCCTTGGTGTACTTATGATTGATGATCATACAATTCAGGTCATATTTCTCTGCTTTTTCCAGATCGGCTTTATTCCAGCGATGAACAATCCAGCCAATTCTCATATTCGTTTTAGGTTTCGCCATCTCTCTTGCCAGTACGATCGATGGCAAACTATCGGCGATTAATATGCATTGCTCCAGGACAGGTGACAATACTTGCATAACCTCTTGCACATATACATCCATACCATGTGCCTCTATGCTTTCATCTTTTAATTCAACAAATGCCTGAACCTGCTTCCATTCGCCCAGCTTATTCACTATTTGCTCCAGGGTTGGCAAATAAACATGCTGATATTGCTGGTTAAAACGTTTCGACTCTCCTACCGAGATACGGCTTATCTCTGCATATGTGTGTTGCGTGATATTATGATGACTACTTCCGGTTCTGGTTAATGTCACATCATGGCAAACTAGCGGTACCCGATCCAGACTCATCTGCACATCAAACTCCACATAACGAGCACCACACTTCACCGCCTGTTGCATGGATTCCAGGGTATTCTCAGGGAACGTCTTATTCTGTCCTCGATGGGCGATCAATTCTGGCATGATATTCTCTACATGGTTTATTGAAAGTATAGACAACTTCCTCCTAGCTCCTGCCGCATAAACTGTAACCAATGTTTAAATTTTTCTGACATAATTCGGTTGTCGCGCGGTAAAAAGATTTTGTTTCTGGGAGTTGTCCACTTATTCTTTTCTATCGTGAGCAAATAGCCGCACCTTTGGCGGTGGCTTCTGTTTCTTCAGAACGTTGTATTTTCATCGTCGACAAGTCAGCCAGCTGCTGGCAAAGCGGATCGATATTTGCCAGTCCACCACTGATCACGATTTCTCTTGCCGGTGTGATCGCTTCTTGCATCGCTAACAGATTTAGCCAGATGAGAAAGATAATACTCTCTATTATCGCGGAAGCCTGTTGAGGTAAGTCTGCTTCATACTCAAATCTGGAGTGAGCATGCGCACACCAAACCGGCGAGCCTAAACCGGACACAGCATTGGCAAATGCCGGTGCTGGCAGTTGCCCATCCAGCCACTCTGTCAGATTTTCCGTTATATCTCTGGCATCCAGTTGGTGCTCCTGCGCTAACCACTCTATCGCACTCGCGGCACCATTAACGGTTCCTTCCAGACTTAGATAACTTGTTTCATTAACACTTGCCTGGATGGCAGTTAATAACCTGGGGTGAGATATGGGCCTTTCGGTAGCACGTTGTATAAAAGCCCCTGTGCCGAGGGTAATATAGTTCACTTCACTTTGCGGCCAGCCATTGGCAAACGCCGCAGCCGACAGGTCACCTATCACTAACTGTAGTGGCACACTGTATTGCTTAATTTGCAGATCCCCAAAGCCGTGATCTGAAGCAACACACTCGGGTAATAACTCGCGCCGGATGCCAAACCAGTGACATAGCGTATTATCCCAGCCCTGGGTATGAATATTCCATAGTAAGGTACGCGAAGCATTGGAAGGATCCGCCAGTGGAGTCCCCCCGGTTAAACGACTGGCGAGAAAGCTAGCCATCGGACCAATATATAAATCGCCCTGTTGTTCAGCCTGTTTGACGGCGGGAATATGCTCCAGACACCAGGTCATTTTGCTAGCCCCATAATGAGCATTTGCAAATAAACCGGTTTTGCGATGCACTGCCTGCTTGTCTATCCCCTGCAGCTTCTCTTCTGCTCGTCGATCCTGCCAACTTAGTATGGGAGACAGGGCGGCACCATCACTGCGACGCCAGCACACCATATTGGAGCGCTGTGTCGCCAACGCGGCCGAGCGAATGTGTTCTACTTCGCTACCGAGCTGTTGTGCGACATCTTCCATTGCCAACTTGAGGCTACTAACCACCTCGTCTGCATCCAATTCGACACAATCATCGTATCTATTGGTATAGATAGACTGTGATGATTCAGCAATGGCTTCGCCCAATGTGTTAAAGACCATGGCGCGGCTGGCGTGTCCACCCTGGTCCAGTACCAGGTAAAAAGGAGAACCGTTGCTATTGCTCATCGTTACAGCCTGTCATATTTTGTTTATTATCATGACAAGTATAGACATATTCGATGTATGTCATAAGTAGGTGAAAAAATGAAAATAAAAGCACTCGGTATAATAGGTTTGCTTGCCATCTCTGCGGTCCTGATTGCCCCTTCTTTTGCCAGTGATAAAGAAGAGGTCGCCGCCATATTAAAACTTGACGCCGCACCGGAAGGTGTCGTGTTTGAAATTATCGCGCGTTCAGATGGATTAAGCTGGGCAATTCCACGTATCAGCCAGCATAGTGAAGCATTGCGTGAAAAGTTTCCCGGCCTGCCCATTGCCGTCGTAAGTCATGGTAATGAGCAATTTGCTCTGCAAACAAAATTCCAGCAGCGTAATGCCAAGGTACATAAGCAGGTACAAAGCCTGACACAGTCCGATATTCCATTACATGTCTGTGGTACCTTTGCGGGATGGAGGGGTGTCAGCGAAGAAGAGTTTCCGGACTATGTTGATGTAGCGGCCGAAGGCCCGGCACAGGTCCGGGCCTATGAAGAGCTGGGCTACATACTGGTTGTGCTGGACGAGCCTTAATTTACTACTCGGCAAAGCCTAGCAAGGTATTACGTAACTCATTCTGCAATACATTGACGGCCTTATCCATCGCCCGCCTGCTAGCGGTGGCCTTTTCAGTTGCGGATACCTGGATAGGCCAGCGCTGACTACCTCGCACCTGCCCCTGAGGAGTGGTTAACAAGATTTCCATGCGACCATTGATCCAGTACCAGCCTTCGCGTCGAGATACTTTACCCAGTTCCAGCCTGGCCGAGAGGATAAAATCTGCACGCTGCCCCGGTTTGACCTGAAAGCCGGACTTACCCAGTACTCCATCAACCCGCTGTTTAAAGCCGGCAGGCTGGTCAGCCACATTAACCTGTAGTTTCACCTGCTCCATTTGTTGCCGGAAGTCGGTACTTAACTGCGCCAGGTTCCAACGTGGCTTAACACCTCGGCCACTACTATCGACTACCTGTAGACTACGTTGAATACCTGCACGCTGCATTTGCAAGGTAAAAGCGGCCTGGGCATGTGATAGTTTAGCCAGCTTATCATTCACTGTTCGTGCGCTGTTTATATGCACACGGGTAGACTGATCCAGTTGCTCCAGTTGCTGGCGCAATGCATTCGTCGTGCGCCCTCGGTGTAATACTGCCATGGCATAAAACTGCCCCTGCTTCTTGTCATGCCAGGTATCCACTATCTCGACGCCATGTAATACCTTTTGGGTGCGAGCACTGGTATCTCGGGCAATGCGTTGCGTCAATTTTTCACCGGAAGCATCTGAGATGAATGTCAGGTTATCACGGCTTTGTTCTTCGATGGCCACTTCAAAGACCTTGGCCACTTCAGCGCGTGCGCGATCGCGCGCGCCTTCAAGGTTATAAGCCTGTGCGGTGCCAATAATATACAATCGACTGGAATATTTCTTACTACTACCATCCAGCCAGTCTGGACCCTGGCGTGTATTTGTCCCACCACAGCCTGATACCAGGGCAACGATCAGCAATAACGGCCACACTTGTCTCATGCTTATCTTCCTCTTTGTGATGCAGGTGATACCCAATGGTAAAATAGGTAGTGATTTCTCCCGGCCCGAATGGGGATACGAGAATACAACTTGCTATCAACCACCCCGCCACTTCGTCCTAGAAACTGTAGTCGCACATCATGCTCACCGGCGGGTAACGATATGCTGGCCAGGTACATCTCACTGGGCAATGTCACCCAGCTACGGGTATCGGCCCGCTCGGTAGCCACCGTGGCAATATTTAAAGCCAGTCCCAGCAGTGGGTGGTTGTCACGATCACGCTTCGTACCTTTTACCATCGCATTCTTGGCAACGGCTCGTGCCAGGGCCCGGGCCTTTATTGCCGGTAACTGCTCCTTCAGAGTCTGATGGGCGATGGCATCAATATCATCTACCAGATCTCCCTGACTTTGTTTATTCCCCACCTGCAAACGGAGACCACCGAGTAATACTCTTCGAGAGCGATATGCCGGTAAAGCAATACGATGCATACGCCCGGTACGGTAATCATTAACATGGATGGCCTGTTCAATCTTGATCGGTGCCAGTCCATTACCCATGATGACCACCATGTTGCCCTTCTGGCGGTATTCACGCACTGAATCATATTGCGTGATACCAAACTGTTCCTGATATTGCTTATTTTCATTGCCCAGGCCCATATGCTGACTCATGCGTAACAGGGCGACCTTTAAATGCTGGGGCACGGAGACAGAGAATGACTGGCGCTGGCTGGTATATACCTTATAGGCTTTACGATATGAGACCATCGCATCATTATAATCTCCCAACTCTTCGTAAATAATTCCGGCCAGGTAACGACCAAACGCATCCTCCATATAAGAGGATTCCTGATTAGCATAGATTTCTCGCAGGCGTATATCCATCTGCAAAATTTCTACACGCGCGCTATCCCTTTCATTCAGTTCCAGGTAATTAAGTGCCTTCATCATATGCACCATCACCTGTTCATACGGATCTCCAATATAGCTACGAGTACCATCGTTGATTAATAGGCTGCCCGCTGTCTCACTGACGCTAGTTGCAAACAATTTACGCATCATGATTTTAGCTTCTTCCAGAGAAGCATTACTGGACTGATATTGACCTATCATGCGCTGTAGCATGCCACGGTTAAGCAGATACAAAACTCGGTCGCGTTCAGCGCCGGGCTTTTTATCCAGGACTTTTAGTGCCTGGGCAGGTCGACCTTGCACCAGGTGTTTTTCAACCGCGCGGAACTCACTGCTAAACGTAGCGCATCCCTGCACCAGTAAAACCAGCGACAGGGATGTTATCTTTATTATTTTTTTCATGATTCATCCATAAATGAACAGTGTTCATTTATTAATAACGAACGCGACCTTCCTTGATAAATTTCTTAATTTTTTTCTGACCAACCCAGACCTTACGGTTGTCTTTTAAGCTAATCATGGTTAAATCGACCTGGTAATATCGAACCTGGCTTCGACCATCCGTATCGATAATGGTATTGATAGTGCCTTTCAGCATGTAATCAGCACCTAACTCCTGGCCCATTGCACTGCGAGTGTCCGCCCGGGCATGTACATCCTGATCCTTACGCTCTTCACGAATCTCCTCGCGCTCATTGCGAGAGGCAACGAACTCAACCATGCCGGAGTTGATCAGGGAACGCTCCATATCACCAATAAAAGTATTTACATTGATATGCTCGTGCGACAGGTTACGTACAGTGCCAACAATGACAGCGGGAATACGTCGGTTGGTGCGCTCAAAGCGGCTATACCATGGACGCGCCAGGGCATCCTTAATCATCTCTTCAGACACCAGGCGTGAATCTGTGTCGTTCCACATACCACTCAGATCACGTGTCTCGTCAGGCTTAATGCGTGACACATTGGGGCCACCACAACCAGCGAGTATGGAGCCTGTTACCACAACTGTAACTAAAACCTTTATCCAGCGATTCATTGTTATCTCCTTTATTTCGCCATGCGATCAAAAATATTATCGCCATTATTGCTAATGTAATTACGTAAGCCTTCATTCATCATATTTACCTTGCTAGCTATATTCTTTACTTGCTTCATATCCAGCTCTACTATTGAATAAATCACCTTGGTTTTTGGGTTCTTCCAACGTCCGATGACACGGGCACCACTCAGGTTAACCTTGGTTATATTATTAATGTCTCGGGTAACACTCTGCTCCGTCGCTATATCTTTACCAGTACCAGAGGCCGCCATGTAGTCTGTAGACACAACATTCATATAACTGGAGAGGATACGCGCCAGCTCCGCACGGGCACGATTGTCTGCCGTGGAGCGTTGCAAGTCCTGTACCCCCATTTGCGGGGATGAACCTACACCATGAAAGAGACGCCCACCTTTATTGTTGAGGATATTCGTCCCTTCATTAACCCAGTCCGGGGCATCATCCATCCCTAAATCACTTTCCACACGTGTCTTGCCACCACATGCACTGATCGAGGCTGCCAACACCAGCAGCATTAAAATACGAAATATTTGAGGCACATTTAGGGACAGCTTCATGGTTTATTCCTCCCTGAGAGGTTATTAAATTTGTTGAATCAACATAACTTGATACTAGCATTAGTTCAATTATTTGAAGTTTAGTTCACAGTTTTGTGCAAGACTAAAAAGCGATTACACTAAAATCATAAGAAAACCACATTAACAGGATGAATATGGCCGTAAAACTCACCCCTGAACAGCTTTATCGCTACAGCCTGGATGATTTACCGGAATTCACCACCACCGCTGACCTGGCGCCATTAGAGAACTACCTTGGCCAGGAGCGCGCAATAGAAGCGGTGCAATTCGGTATCGGCATTCGCCGGGACGGATATAACCTGTATGCGATGGGACCAGCCGGGGTTGGCAAATACAGTATTATTCACACATTTTTGCAGCAGCAGGCACGTAAAGAGTCTACCCCGCGCGAGATATGCTACGTATATAACTTTCAACAGGCCCACCAGCCTATCTCATTATCCCTGCCACAAGGTATGGCCATCGTACTGAAGCAGGACATGAAAAAGCTGGTCGAGGATCTCCTCACCACCTTACCAGCGGCATTTGAGAGTGAAGATTACCGTGAACGAGCCCAGGCGATGGAGGATGAGCTTAACCAGAAACAATCCCAGGCCATGGATGCCATTCATAAAGAAGCTGAGCAACATAACATTCGCCTTTTTCGCACCCCCGGGGGCTATGCCTTTACACCGATGCAGGGCGATGACGTATTGAGCCCCAGTGACTTTGATGCCCTGCCAGCAAAAGAGCAAAAGGTGATTAAAGGCATCATTGCCCAGCTGCAAGATAAGCTGGCGGATCTATTTCGCCAGGTCCCCTTATGGCGCAAAGAACTGATAGAGCAGTTACGTGAACTGGAGCGAGATACTGCACGCAGCATTACCGACCAGCTGATTGAGCAATTAAAAGCCCGCTACCTGGGGGAAGAGAAGGTCCTCACCTACCTGGATGAAGTAGAAAAAGATGTACTCAACAATGTTGAAGATTTTCTTCCCGGTAGTAGCCGCGAACAAGGTAACATGCCACTTTTTAGTGATGGGAAAAAACCCGCTCTAAAACGATACGAGGTCAACATCCTCACCGATTATAGCCAAAATGGCGGGGCCCCGGTGATATTTGAAGATCACCCCACCTTTGAGAACCTGTTAGGGCGCATCGAGCATATTTCCCAGTTAGGCACATTGATCACCGACTTTACCCTGATCAAACCCGGCGCCCTGCACCGGGCCAATGGCGGCTACCTCATCCTGGAGGCCTACAAGGTTCTGACGCAGCCGATGGTATGGGATGCACTAAAACGCGCACTACGCTCCAAATGCATCAAGATCGAAACCCTGGCCTCGGCCCTCAGCCTGACCAGCACACAAACACTCCAGCCTGAAGCTGTGGAGCTGGATATCAAGATTGTCCTCATCGGTGACCGGATGATCTATTATCTGCTATGTGAATACGATGAGGACTTCTCCGAATTATTTAAAGTCGCGGCTGACTTTGATACGCGCCTGGATCGCAGCCGTGAGAACCTCGCGCTTTATAGCCGCTTGATTACCGCCATGCTGGAGAAGGAGTCACTTCTACCTATGCAGCGCCAGGCGGTAGCTCGCACCATCGAACACAGCTCGCGCCTGCTGGAAGATTCGGAAAAACTATCGGCCCACATGGGGAAGCTGATCGATCTGCTGGTTGAAGCGGATCACTGGGCCCGTGCCGCTCAACAGGCCCATATTAGCCATGAGCATATTCAACAGGCGATCAATGCCCAGATCCACCGTGCCAGCCGGGTCCGAGACCTGTCTCATGAGGCCATCCAGCGCAACATCATCATGATCGATACCAGTGGCGAGGCAATTGCCCAGGTCAATGGACTCTCGGTCATGGAGCTGGGTAACTTTCACTTTGCCCAACCCAGTCGCATCACCGCCAGTGTCCGACTGGGTGAGGGGCACGTATTAAATATTGAGCGCGAAGTCGAGCTAAGTGGCCCCATTC
>JABURU010000205.1 GCA_014762485.1 Gammaproteobacteria bacterium
TTATATGAAGAGCTAGATATAGAAGCCACTCATTTCACACCGTTAATTCGTATACATCATGATTATGGTGATAAACAAGTTTTACTGGATGTCTGGACGGTAAGCCGGTTTGAAGGAGCACCCCAGGGAAGAGAAGGACAAGAAATTATCTGGGTGAGTGATAATGAGCTAGAGCAGTATGATTTTCCAGCTGCCAATGCCCCTATAGTGACAGCGGCTCAATTGCCAGATACGTACCTGATTACCCCTGAGCCTGAAGATATTAATAAATTCCTTACCGAGCTGGAAAATACGCTTAAACATGACATACACATGGTTCAGCTAAGGGCGAAAAGATTATCAGATGAAGAATATATCGGTCTAGCGGAGCGAGTTTTGAGGATTTGTCATAAACATAAGGCTAAACTTTTACTCAATCATAATATTGATATCTTGCAGCATGTCGATGCGGATGGCATTCACCTATCATCGGCTAAGCTGTCTGGACTGGATAGTATAAATATGCCGAAGCAAAAGTTGCTTTCGGCCTCCTGCCACAACGAAGATGAAATAGAAAAAGCCAATGAGTTAGGTATAGATTTCGTGCTGGTATCCCCTGTGATGCCAACGTTAAGTCATCCTGGAGCGGCTACTTTGGATTGGAGAGGGCTTTACCGCCTATCCGAACAGGCTAAAATGCCGGTTTATGCTCTGGGGGGAATGGATATAGATGACATCGAACAGGCCAGGACTTATGGCGCTCAGGGGATCGCGACTATTCGCTCATTATGGAGCGCGTTATGTTAAGTCAAAATAAATTTCAGCTAATGGCTTTTATTCTATTTGTTGTAACACTGGGGCTATCTATTCTATTGTTTAAGCCGGAACCTACTGGTTCAATATTTAGTGATCAAAGTAATAGTGTTTTATTGGGCGAACAATCCGCATGTGATGCGGCTATGCAGCGCTGCGAACTAAGGCTTGAAAATGGAAGAAATATATCTTTTAAAATGTCGTCGCCGGTCATCTCTCTAAAACCAGTTGAGTTTAGTGTGCTTGTTCATGGTTATAAAGTGCAGCCGGATATAGTGAGTGTAATCTTTACGATGTCCGGTATGGATATGGGCTGGAATCAATTTCCCATGCAGCTAGGTGATAATGGTTGGCACGGAACCGGTATGCTACCCGTTTGTTCATCGGAGCGACGCGACTGGATGGCAACGGTAATATTTCATCTTAACAAGCAGACCTACCGGGCGGCTTTTCACTTTACCAGTCAATGATAACCTGAGTATGGGTCATCATCATTATCAGATGGGATAGGTAGCTCCTCTCCAGGAATTCTATGAGATTCGTTAGCCCATTCTCCCAGGTCAATTAATTTACATCGCTCCGAGCAAAAGGGGCGCCACTTATTTTCCGCTTTCCATTCGGTTTCTTTGCCGCAGGTTGGGCATTTAACTTTTTTAACCATTACTGAGCCTGTTTTGTGTTCGCCATGTCTTTATACAGCTTATGTAATTTGTGGACCTGCTGCTGTAAATTTTCCATGCCGCCATCATTAGTAATGATATCATCTGCATGGTTTAATCGTTCACTTCGGGATATTTGCGTAGCAATGATTTTTTTTACTTGCTCAGAATCCTGGTTATCTCTCTGGCGTGCACGATCTATTTGTGTTTCACTCGGTACATCAACAACTAATATGCGATCGACTCGCTTATCCCAGCCTTTCTCGATTAATAGAGGAACGATAATAATACAGTAGGAAGACGACTGGTTTTGAATCCATTGATCTACCTGTTGACGAATTCGAGGGTGAACAATTTTTTCCAGTGCGACTCGAGCATCATCATTTTCAAAAATTATTTGGCGCAGTGCAGCCCGATCCAGCTCACCAGTATCTAATATGATGTCATCGCCGAAGTGCTGAATGATGTCGTCCAATGCTGGAGTAGCAGGTAAAACTACTTCCCGCGCTACTTGATCAGTATCAAGTACTGGAACACCCAGATCACTAAATATTTCAGCCGCAGTTGATTTCCCGCTGCCGATACCACCGGTTAGACCGATAACAAGCATGCTATTACCTTTAAGCCAGACTTACCAATTGCCAGTAGAAATCGAGTATATCATTTCCCCATAATATTGTGATGCCCCCGGCGATGGCGAGATAGGGTCCAAATGGTAACGGATTCGTATAACTATGTCGGCGGCTTAGTATCATGAGTATGCCGGCGATAACTCCGGTGATGGATGAGAGTAGGATAATTACAGGCAACATCGTCCAGCCTACCCAGGCACCTAGTGCAGCCAGTAATTTAAAATCACCGTATCCAAAACCTTCTTTCTTTGTCGCCAGCCTGTATAGGTGATAGATGGACCATAGTGACAGGTAACCTAAAATGGCACCAAGTACCGCTTCTTGCAGTGGAACAAAAAGCATTTGCGTATTTACCAACAAGCCTATCCACAATAATAGAAGGGTGAGCTGATCTGGTAGTAACTGGGTATCAATATCAATGGCGGTCAGTATGATTAAGAAATAGATAAAGATGATGGCTGAAAACATCTGCCATCCAGCACCAAATTGAAAATACAGGACCACGGTCAGACCAGCGGTTAAGATTTCAATTAATGGATAACGAAAACCAATTCGCTGCTGGCACTGGCGACATTTTCCGCCCAGTAGTAAATAGCTAATTACAGGAATGTTTTGCCAGGCTGGGATTAGGTGATGGCAATGAGGACACTGGGAGCGTGGCGTAAGCAGGTTGTAAGGTGATACTTTTGCTGCGCTATCGTCTATTTCCAGATACTGCTTACACTGGCTAGTCCATTCATGTTTTAACATGATCGGAAGACGATAAATGACGACGTTCAGGAAACTGCCAAATATTAAACCAACTAGGATGAGCGTGAATAATAAAAAACCAGGGTATGCCTGGTAAAGTTCGATGATATTCATTATTCAATTATTGCATAACCGAACCCATTTGGAACATAGGCATATACATGGCGAGGACGAGTGAGCCGACAACAAATCCAAGTATTACCATGATGAGAGGTTCCATCAGGGTACTTAAGGTATCAACGGTGTTATTAACCTCTTCCTCATAAAAGTCGGCAACCTTTGACAGCATAGAGTCCAGGCTGCCGGACTCCTCCCCTATAGCAACCATCTGTATCACCATATTGGGAAATAGTGCTGTATTAGTACGCATACTGGTATGTAATTGCTCACCTGTAGAAACCTGGTCACGTATCTCGACGATCTTGTCGTGGTAGACCTCATTGTCGACAGCATTTGCCACGGTTTCCAGGCTATTTACCAAAGGCACGCCAGCGGTAAACATGGTGGATAGGGTTCTGGAAAAGCGGGCAATGGCTGATTTCTGGATAATGCCGCTAAACACGGGCATGCGCATCAGGAAGTGTATAGTGGCCAGGCGGGTCTTGCGTGAGTTTTTATATGAGTATACAAAACCGAAGATACTGCCCACCACGGTTAGTGTCATTAGTAACCACCAGTCCTGGGTAAACTGGGAGATAGAGACTACCGTCTGGGTCAGGTTTGGCAGCTCGCTGCCGAAGCCCTGGTAGAGGCTTTCAAACTCAGGTACCACTTTTACCAGCATAAACAGGGTGAGGAAAAAAGCTATGGTCAATACAGCAACCGGGTAGACCATTGCTTTGCGTACCTTGGCATTGATTATTTGAATACGCTCCTGGTATTCGGCCAGGCGCTTTAACATGGTATCTAATGTACCGGACTCTTCACCTACATTTATTAGGCTGCGGAACAGGTTGTCAAAACGCTTAGGCTGTTTGGCCATTGCCTGGGCCAATGGTGAGCCTGCCGCGACGTCATTTTTTAATTCTATGACCAGCTTACGAAAATCCGGTTTCTCAACACTTCCAGAAATAACATCCAGAGCCTGAACTATGGGCACGCCTGCATTGATCATGGTCGCGAGCTGGCGGCTAAATATGGTCATGTCGGTACTGGTAATACGTGAACGGGTACCAAATAGTGGACGGGATTTTTTCTTAACCCTAATCGGCTGAATATTACGCTGACGAAGTTCAGCCTTGGCGAGTATAGGGTTTACCGCACTGATCTCACCCTTAAGTTTTTTACCTTGAGTATCTCTGCCTTCCCAAACATAAGTCTCGATTTTATGTTGTAATGCTGAACTCATGAATTATTCTCGGGTAACTCGGTTAATTTCTTCCAGACTGGTAACGCCTGCTTTCACTTTATCCAGGCCTGCCTGTCTTAGATCCGTAATGCCCTCGGCCTGGGCCTGTTGTTCCAGTTGCATAGAGTTACCACCTTCCATGATTATCCAGCCCATCTTTTCGGAAACGGGAAGCACCTGGAAAATGCCGACTCGCCCCTTATAACCACCATTACATTTATCACAGCCAACCGGGTGATAGGTGGTTAGGTCTTCAATATCGTCTTCTCTAAACCCGGCCTTTAATAGCGCTTCCTGAGGTAAAGATTCAGGCCGTTTACAGTGATCACATAGCTTACGAACTAATCGTTGTGCAATGATTAATGAAATCGATGACGCGATGTTATAAGAGGGTACGCCCATATTAATTAGGCGGGTTAAGGTTTGCGGTGCATCATTTGTATGCAACGTGGATAACACCAGGTGGCCCGTTTGAGAGGCCTTAATGGCAATCTCCGCGGTCTCCAGGTCTCGAATCTCACCGACCATGATGACATCTGGATCCTGGCGTAAGAAAGAACGTAGAGCATTAGCAAAGGTCAGCCCGGTCTTGGTATTGATGTTAACCTGGTTGACGCCAGACATATAAATTTCCGCGGGATCCTCGGCGGTAGATATATTACGGTCTGCTGAATTAAGAATACTCAGTGCGGTGTAAAGGGTAACCGTTTTACCGCTACCGGTTGGGCCGGTTACCAGGATCATGCCATATGGTTTATCAATAAAAGATTCGACTATCTGTCGTTGTTTATCTTCAAAGCCCAGTGCATCGATGGATAACTCTGTGCTCATCGAATCGAGTATCCGCATGACGATCTTTTCACCGAATAAGGTAGGGCAGGTACTGACACGAAAATCTACAGCACGATTTTTACTTAAATTAATTTTGATCCGGCCATCTTGCGGGATACGCTTTTCAGATATATCCAGTTGAGCCATGACCTTAATGCGAGAAGATATACGGTTGCCTAGTTCAACCGGAGGGGCGGCCATTTCTTGCAACATGCCATCAAGGCGGAATCGTACACGGTATTTTTTCTCATATGGTTCAAAGTGAATGTCTGAGGCCCCGCGACGTATGGCATCGACAAGAATTTTATTAATAAAGCGAACAACTGGCGTGTCATTGATATCCCCTTCCTGGTTATCCGTAACCGGCTCTTTTTCCGGTGCAGCTATCTCTAGCTCTTCCAGCGCTCCGTCTGTCAACTCCATTAATGCGCTGTCAGCCGAGGCCAGGGTCTTTTCTATCGCGGCCGCCAACTTGTCGGCCTCAACAATAATACCTTCGATAGTCAGGCCGGTATGGAATTTTAACTCGTTAAAATACTTGAACTGCCCAGGATCAGATACCGCCACAAACAACATGTTCCCGCGTTGGCTTAATGGTAGCAGGTTGTGCTCGCGTATCAGCTTCTCGCCCAGTGAATCAATGAGGCTGTTATCGAGCTCGTACTGGCTGATATCTAATAACGGCAGGCCATACTCACGACTGGTTGCATGAGCAATATTACGGCTATCAACGACCCGGTTGGTAATAAGGTAGTTGATCAGGGAATGACCAGCTTTAGTGGCCTGTATCATGGCCTGGTTTGCCGCTTCAGCCGAGAGGATATTTTCTTCCACCAGGCGCTTGGCTAGCCCCTCTAATATGGTGTTCCCAGAAACTACTGTGGCCATAGCATTCACATTCCATCGTGCGAGAGGGTTATCTCTCGTTTATTGCCTTATTACTTTATCACCTATTTTCAGGCTACCCCAGGAAGTCTTCACGATCTTCCGTCCATCTACGGCAGTGCCTTCCAGGCCCGTGGCGGTGATGGTATAGCATGAACCGCTTCCACCAGGACAACCGCTATTGGCTACTACACTATAGTCAAAGTTGCCATTGGCCGTGGCGGGGGACCAGCCATAGATGGATAAAATACTGGCATTATCGGTCGCCGTACTATAGTTGCCGGTATCGATCACGGCACGGCCAATCATCACTTCCAGTGAGGTGATCTCTTCGATCGCTTCTGTGTCATGGGCGCGCGTAACATAGCCGACATAAGCAGGGTAGGCGGCCATAACCAAAACGGCCATGACCGCCGCAACTATCATCAGCTCCATCAGGGTGTAACCCGCTTGAGAGCGTATAGGCTTCATGGTGTATTAACCCGCGGGACAAGGTTCCTGATAGTTAGCAGGTAAACCAGGAGCACCGGCAGCATCACGGGTACGGTAATGTGCTGGTGTTGTACCAACCGCGAGAGCTCCCGCGGAGATGGTGATGGGGGTCCCAGGGGATACTTGCCCAGCCGCCAGGCCGTTAATGTAGATAACGCCTGCATCTGTTGCCTCTGTACCGGTAGCCGCACCGTCGACAAACGCTGGCTGGTTTTCATTACCCACGGCTCTTTTGGAGGCAGGGTTGCCATCATTTAGCTCGGTAACTATGTTGACCTCGACACCGCCGGCCAGTGACTTGGCACATTCAGCCGCTACAAGGCGCTTGGCTTCGTCAAAGTTATCGATGTGGGTATTGGCTCGGGCCGTGTTAACGTAGTCCTGATAAATAGGCACAGCCGCCATCATTAGCACCGCCAGCACGGCTGCCACTATCATCAGTTCCATTAGAGTAAATCCAGACTGGCTTCTATAGGTACGCATATAAATTCTCCTTTGCGTTGAAGCATCCTCCATCTAGCGTGGAGGTAAGTAATTGCTATCCCTATTAAATTACTAGCCTTTAGGCAACTAAGGCCATCGGCTTTATTTTTATCGACAGGTTAACATAAAAACTTAAATCGCCCTTAGCAATTTGGATACAGCGCAGGACTGATGGTGTTATGTATTACTTTTTGTGTGTATTTAGATGCGCCTCGCAACAGTAGTAGTGTTCAGCATCATCGGCAATGGCTTCATTTTTCGGCAGATTCAGGCCACAATGATGACAGCGGACCATGGTGTCGATTTTTTCATTCTTCTGCTCATCAACCCGCTTTTTGGTCGAAGCAAAGAACGGCCGTATTAGCCACCAGATCAACCAGGCGGCGAGAATAAATAGAATCAGTCGAAACAGGCCCATGGGACTCCAATAGTTTTTTTGATAAAAGTGGATGAATCCTCCAAAATACCAGCCTTTCTGCACTATTCCAAAAAATAAATTTCAGGGATTACAATGAACCTGCACGAATATCAGGCAAAGCAATTAATGGTGGAATTTGGGGTACCCATACCCCGTGGTCGGGCCGTATCCAGTGTCGAAGAGGCTATCGCCGCGGCAAACGAACTGGGCGGCAGCCGTTGGGTTGTGAAGGCTCAGGTGCATGCCGGTGGGCGAGGCAAAGCAGGTGGCGTCAAACTGGTAGACGGCCTGGCATCCTTGCAACAGGCCGCTGAGTCTATGCTAGGTCAGCGCATGGTTACCGGGCAAAGCGACCCACAAGGCCTGCCCATTAATAAGGTTTTAGTGGAAGAGATTTCCGATATTCAGCAAGAGCTCTATCTGGGAGTACTGGTTGATCGCAGTACACGCAGGGTAACCTTTATGGCCTCGGCAGCCGGCGGCATGGATATCGAGCAGGTTGCGGCAGAAACACCGGAAAAGATAGTAACGGTGGCCATCGACCCGGCCGCGGGTATTCAAGCTTACCAGATACGCAAGATAGGCTTTGGCCTGGGGCTGGATAAAGAGGCTCAAAAGGATCTTTACCGGGTGATGACCGGTTTAAACCGCCTGTTTGATGATCTGGATGCCTCGTTGGTGGAGATCAATCCACTGGTGTTAACCGGGGATAATCACCTGGTGGCGCTGGATGGCAAGATTAACCTGGATGACAACGCCCTCTATCGTCAGCCGGCGCTGGTGGAGCTGCGAGACGTCAGTCAGGAGAATGAAAAGGAGCACGAGGCCCATCAGTACGATCTCAATTATATTGCCCTGGATGGCAATATCGGCTGCATGGTCAATGGCGCTGGCCTGGCGATGGCGACGATGGATCTGATCCAGCTCAAGGGAGGCATGCCGGCCAACTTCCTCGATGTAGGCGGCGGCACCACCGCTGAACGTGTCTCCAAGGCGTTTAACATTATCCTCTCCGATGACAAGGTAAAGGCCATCCTGGTAAATATCTTCGGTGGCATCGTGCGCTGTGATTTGATTGCTGAGGGCATCATCCAGGTGGTGAAAGAGAGTGATATCCAGGTACCGGTGGTGGTGCGCCTGGAAGGCACCAATGTCGAAACAGGGCGTCAGCTGCTGGATGACAGTGGTCTGTCGATCATCACCGCCAATAGTTTGAATGATGCCGCCGAGCAGGTGGTCGCCGTCGCTGGAGGTAAGCAGTAATGTCTATCCT
>JABURU010000325.1 GCA_014762485.1 Gammaproteobacteria bacterium
CCAACTCCATATAGCGTGCAAAGGTAATCTGGCCGCCCTGTGCATGCATTTCTGAGCGAATTAGATCCACCAGTTGCTGACTAAGGTGTTGTGCTTCAGCGGGTGGCTGTGGGAGTGTTTCGAAGACTTGCTGGTCGATACCTTTCAAGGGAGACTGTCCTGATGGTGTTTTTTTGTTACAGTGTCCGACATCCGATAAGCCATCGAGCATAACACAGCAGCTATGACAAACAAGGTTGTCCTGATCACTGGCGCGGCCCACCGCATTGGCGCCACCGTTGCCCGCACCCTGCATGCCGAGGGGATGAATATCGTCATCCACTATCGCTCATCCCGTGATGCGGCATTGGCGCTACAGGAAGAGCTGCACCAGTCCCGCCCCGATTCGGTGGTACTGGTACAGGCGGATATGCTGGAAACCGAGAAGCTCAAACCGATGGTAAAAGAGGCCTATAACGCCTGGGGTCGCCTGGATGTGCTGATCAATAACGCCTCGACCTTTTACCCCACACCGATGGGGGCGGTAGAAGACGAGCAGTGGGATGATCTGATGGGCAGTAACCTGAAGGCACCGTTTTTCCTCTCGCAGGCGGCGGCACCCTACCTGAAAATCACCAAGGGCTGCATCGTCAATATTGTTGATATCCATGCCGAGCGGCCACTGCGTAACTACCCGGTTTACTCGATGGCCAAGGCCGGATTAGTGATGCTAACCAAGTCACTGGCCGGAGAACTGGGACCGGAAATACGCGTTAATGCGGTAGCGCCAGGGGCGATCTTATGGCCAGAACACGACATGGACGATGTCACCAAGCAACGCATCGTTTCCCGCACCTTCTTGAAGCGGCAGGGTGAGCCAACGGATATCTCCAAGGCGATCCGCTTCTATATTGAGGCTGCACCCTATATTAGTGGACAGATCATCGCGGTAGATGGAGGACGCTCACTGAACAGCTAGTGAGCAGGAGGACTTACTGGGCGTCGTTATGCAGCCACTGTTCTATTGTTGATTTCAGGATTTCTATCTTCACTGGCTTGGCGATGTGATCATCCATGCCGGCACCGAGGCAACTCTCACGATCACTAGTGCTAGCATCGGCCGTCATCGCCACAATAGGTATCGGGCGGCCAGCCAGGTAATCACGTATCTGCCGGATGGCCTCAAAACCGTCCATGACCGGCATGTGACAATCCATTAACACCAGATCAACCTCTTCGGTCTTCATCTTATCAACCGCAATTTGGCCATTTTCCGCTACCAGTACCTGGTAGCCCATGCGCTCCAGCATCGATTTGGCCACCATCTGGTTAACCTGGTTATCTTCAACCAGCAAGATATTATGCATTGCTTTATTCTCAAGTGTCGTTGCACGTTTTATATCATGTTGAAGCGCATCGCCCAACTCCAGGCGGTGAAAACATTGTTGCAGCTCAGCCTGTGAAACCGGTAATTCCAGGCTCCAGTCTGTTTCAAAGTCCAGTGTCTGATATGACGGCCTGAGATATATAACCGGCACACCTTTTTGGGCCAGCTGTTCTATCTTGTTCAGCAATGTCTTATCGCAATCATCACTACAATCTACTACAAGCAGGTCGATTTGGTATTGAATATTATCAAACGTCTGCTGCCACTCACGTTTAAGTAATCGATGTATATGAGCCTGGTATCTGGTTAAATAATGAGTAAGAACTGGATCTTCATCTCTACGTATTAAATATAAGACATGTTTATCATTTAACCAATGTGGCTCGTTATTTACGGATATTTTTTGTAATGGGATCGATACATCAAACCGGCTGCCACTCCCTTCTACCGATTCAACAACGATGCTACCACCCATATATTCAACAAGACGTTTGACGATACTTAAGCCTAACCCCGTACCACCGTATAATCGGCTGGTACTCATGTCCGCTTGCTGGAAAGGTTCGAAAACACTCTCCAGTTTATCAGCGCTTATCCACACCCCTGTATCGATCACACTTAGGTTAAGTTGAACATCATCCTTATTCTCTTGACACATAACTTGCAGTTTAATACTGCCGGACAGGGTGAATTTTATTGCATTGTTTAATAGGTTATTTATGATTTGCTTTAGTCGAAGCTCATCACCTTTGACTAATGGCAACTCTGTCGGCAGATCGATTTGATAGTCGACCTTGGAGGCATCAATACTGAGGCGTGCAAGCTCACTACAATCATTAATCATTTCTTGCAAGTTAATGCAATCTGGATCTAATTCCAGCTTGCCAACTTCAATTTTCGATATATCAAGAATATCATTTAATATGCTTAATAATGTCTGCGACGAACTAATCGCGACATGCACCATATCTTTGGGGCCACCCTCCTCGAGATCATGCTCTAATAACTGCAAGATACCCATTACCCCATTCAGAGGGGTACGCACTTCATGACTCATCATCGCAAGAAAGTTTGATTTAGCTTCATTAGCAACCTCGGCCTTGGTTTTGGCAGAAATTAGTTCTTGCTCATAGCGGCGCTGCTCACTAATGTCACGCACGACGGCGGCGAACATTATTTTCTCACCCACGCGAATTTGATCTACATTAATTGATACTGGAAATGTGCTTTTGTCTTTTCTTAAGCCACGCAGGCTTCGATACATTCCCATAAACCCCATACTGCCTGTTGTCACAGCATCGCTCATGTATTGATCATGGTGAGTCGCGTAGGGCGAAGGCATTAACAGGGAAACATTTTTATTAATTAACTCCTCTTCCTGGTAGCCAAACATACTACATAAGCTATCATTCACGCTTTCAATATTGCCAAACTGATCGGCAATAACGATACCTTCGGCGATTACTTCAAATAAGGCAGATAACTTTCCCTGATTATATTCAAGTTCATCGGTATGGATATTGATACTCTCAAACAGACTCTGCAATCTTTGGCTTAATCTTCCGATTTCATCCTTTCTTTTTATCGGCAGGGCAGGAATATTTTTGCCTGTTTTAAAAGACAAAATAGAGTCTAGTATCTGATCTGTGGCTCTGGAAACATTTTTAATAAAAAACAGATACGCAACCAAAGACAATAAAATAATTATCGCCACTATCAGGACTGCCTTATCTAACTGTTTCTTTATAATTTGATCCAGTTGTTCTAATGATACCGCTATATAAAAGCTCATGGGCTGATTTAGCCTGTGTGCCGAGTTTACTGAGTACTTAATTGATAGATATTTATACCCATCTATGTGACTAGTGATATGCCTATTATTATAATTATGACTTGTTATTATCGGTATTTCATTGTCTTCTTTAGAGACCAAACCAACATCCCATCCGTCCTTTTTATCAAAGCTAATTTTTAATACCTTATCGCTACCATAGACGAAATATTTTTCGTGACCCGAATAAACCCTGTTCATCGCATCATTTACGAACAATCCATCCGGAAGGATCTTCATTAATGCATAGGCGTATATTTCACCCTTAAATTTTAACGGCTGCAGTATAAAGAGTTTCGGTGCAGACTGGTTTTTAAGACTATCGTCAAAAATAATCGCTCTGTCCAACGGGGTGGTCTGTTTTAGCCTTTGAATAATTGTTGCTGGCAGGTTCGACCTGGAAGTCGTCGTATTGATGATATTCACGGGTCCCGCGATCTTGTTAATCTCAATCACTCGGGGATCCGTAGTATCAGCCGATATTAGAAATAGATGAGGGAAATATTCTATATTTCCGATATAGTGCTGCAAACTAGCATTCGGTATGGGCTGGCTTATACCGGGTTGAGAGAAAAACTGATGTATCTTCGGCCGTTTTTCCAACATCTCTATTTCGTGATGAGCTGATGAAATGTGCCGTTCTAGCCGATATACATCACCCTGAGCCTCTTCACGTATCTCGCCTACCGCTCTGTCCATGAGTAATTCATAGGCAAACTGATAATATGAATAGCTAATCGCCGCAGCCATTACTATTAAAGTGGTAACCGATATCAATACCAGCCGATGAAAGGTATATTGCCTGACCATTACTCTAGGTTACTTATTATCCACACATCCTCCCTACTTTTTTACAGGCTTTTATCGGACGCGACAACTATTCCGCTAGCAATTTGGCTATCTTTTGTTCAATATCCGCACTCATCCAGTCCACCCCACCATATACGCCATATATAATCTTGCCTTGTCGATCAAGGACATAACTTGATGGAAAAGCAAAAACCTTCCACGACTTTAAAGTATCGCCGTTTGTGTCCAGCAATACCGGAAAAGTCACCGCTACCTTACTTTTTAAAAATGCGCTGATCTCTGCACGTGGTTCGGCCATGTTAACGGCCAAGATTTCAAAATCGTCTCGTGAATGGCTTTCATACAGTCGCTGCATCGATGGCATTTCATGCACGCAGGGCGGGCACCAGCTGGCCCAGAAGTTTACCAGCACCACCTTGCCACGATAATCAGCAATGTTATGTAACCGGTTGTTCATATCGTGTAGCCGTAAAACAGGTGGCACCTGATTGCCCGCATAATTTTTTAAACTTCGATCCGACTTGCCCTCTTTTATACGGGTAAAGACTTCAGGCCCATGCCGATATTGCCTCTGTTTGTTTATAAACATTAAACGATAGGCCGCACGGAATAATATTTTCGCTAGTTGCCTGGCTTTTTTTGCTTCATATACAACGGCATCGGGCCGAAAATAAAAACGATCTCGAACATCGGCTATGGATTCAATAAATACATCACTATTAGCTGACTCAAAACTGGCAACAGTTGCCTTTATTCGCCAAAACCAGGGGGATAGTTTTGGCTGAATGATATAAAGAGAGGCATTTGTCTGTGCCACTATCGGCATCAATTCAGCTGGCTTACCTGGCTCTACACCAGGACGATAAAGTTTGGGATGTAACAAGATAACGGAAGGGATGGCTGTAGTGGCTGTTTTATGCCAACGCTTTAGACCACGTAATAGTGGTATCGCGCCTCGCCCCGGGCTAAATAACACCACTTTTTTGCTATCCCGACTGGCCGCATCAATAACCTGTTTAACAAGCGCGCCATCCATTTTATCCATGCTGCTCTGTGTCGTAGGTAAAAAATGCGCCGCGTGCAAGTCGACTACCCAGACCTCTATTCCCAGCGCGGCCAATGCCCTGGCCTGCTCATGATCAGCTGTCTTAATGCCGCTCTCTGCTGGCAACCATAACATGCGTAACGGAGAGTCCGCTGTATATATCGTTATTGGTATTTCAATATCATCACCGCTTTTAAGTTCCAGCTCTCTGGATTCTGCATATAGCAACGACGAAAAAAGCAGTAAAAATATGAAACCACCGCTAGTAATAGCTCTATTCATACTGGGTCACAATTTAGAAAATTAACTATTATTAATAGCAAATGATGCTCATGCTTTTTATTTTCGTTTGAGCTAGTATACAACCATTCACCGCAGGCTGGTGACGCCTTCAACGGATTTAACAGGATTGATTATGAAAATCATAAGAATACTTGCATTGGCTCTGTTTGCCTCTTCGTTTACTTTGCACGCAGCCGAAAAGTCCGCCGCGACAAATTATTATGGCTTGAGTTTTATGGAAGTTAGCAGCAGTGCAGGCACGACAAACTATGCTCCCACCGGCATACTGTTACGCCTGGGTCATCGTTTTAGTTATGATTTTGCATTGGAGTTTCATACCGGCTCCGCAAGCAGCGGCAGTAGCCTGGCCATCGATCGCATTAACAGCTTCCTGATGCGCTGGGAGATGCCTTATGAGCGATTCCACTTACATACCATGGTCGGCCTTTCTCGAGTCGTATTTGATGATACCAATGGCAAGGTTGTTAATGATGGTGGTTCATATGGTGTAGGTGCCCGCTTTGAGACTAACGGCCCGTATGACATACAGCTGGAGTGGATGAGTTACATCGGCCTGGATGCTTATAATACTGATTCCATCAATATTGGCTTTATTCGTTATTTCTAATCAAACTGCCTGAATTACTCTATGTAGGAGGCTACGGCCTCCTTTTTAATGCCCATGTAACAGCGCATTCTCCAGCTCGGCAAAGTTTCCAGCCTTACCAGCCACGTCTATCTCTTCCCCGGTTAAAACACTGATCAATGTGCTGGAGAATATTCCTCTTACCCTCATCGCTTCATGTTCTCCCGCCCCATCTACCACCAGGGCATGCTGACGACCAACGCGTTTCATCGTCTCCACGATATCTCCAACCCGACTGTTTAACACCTCACCCAGGGTCAGTACTTCCATTTGTAATAGTGGTGTCATGATATCTTTCACACTAATTTCATTATGGTTTGTACCCACTTCTCGCGCGTAATTCAAAGGCTTCTCACCTAATAAATCTGTCGCGGTGATTAATCCCTGCAACATCTCCTGTTGATCCGTAACCAGCAACATACGAATACCATTGGCGATCATCCGATCATTGGCTTCCGATATCGAAGCATTGGCCCCTATCGTTACCGCTGTGACTTTTATCAGATCGGTCATCACTAAGTAGGCCAGTGAATCCATCGTAATATTAGACTCAAAGATCATACTGGGACGATGATAAGTAATACGTGTACCGACCGACTTTAACTCGAGAGGTTTGTATGTCATGGCCCTGATCTCGTGCACCTGTTATCTACAACATATAGACTACCCATCTCAGCATTTCAAAACGGTTAATTCGCTTATGATCAATGGTATCTGCTTCGATCTTTTTCATACTCTCGTCGATGTGGGATCGGTTCCCATGCACATCGGCCGCTATACTGCGGATATACTGGGGCTAGATAGAGATGAGTGGAACCGCGCCTGTTTTAGCCAGGCACATATCATTACGGAAAAAACTGATCACTTTCATAGTGTGAAAAACTTAGCCCACAGTATTAAGCCTTCAATACCGGAAAGCCTGATTGAGACAGCAGTGATGGAGCGTCAAAATCGCTTTAACCATGCCTTGATGAATATCGAGCCAGGGATCACCGAAACATTACAGCAGTTACGTCAACTCGGCATTAAGCTTGCTCTCGTTTCCAATGCCTCTAGCGGTGAAGTGAAGGCCTGGCCAGCTTCCCCTCTTGCCCAGCTGTTTGATAGTGCCATCTTTAGTTGCGATGTTGGCGCGCGTAAGCCCGAAAAAGAGATATATCATGCCGCACTGAATGATCTGCAGTTAAATGCCGAGCAGTGCCTGTTTGTGGGGGACGGTGGTAGCAATGAGCATCATGGTGCTCGACAGGTAGGGTTACAGCCTGTACTCATTACCCGCTACCTTCATAGCGCGGTAAAGATGGAGCAGCAGCGTGAGCTAGTGGAGTGGGAAATTGAAACCATTCCGCAGATATTACCCTTGCTGAAAACCATCAACGGGCAATAAAAAAGCCGGGCGATTGCCCGGCCCTTTCATCCAAATCAGGACACCATGTCTTTGGCGCCCTTCAGCGGAGTGATTTTTACCACGTTACGGGCTGGCTTGGCCTTAAACATAGTCTCTTCACCCGTGAACGGGTTAATCCCTTTACGAGCCCTGGTGGCGGGCTTGCGTACTACTTTCATCTTCGCCAGACCAGGTAGAGTGAACATGCCTGCGCCACTTTTCTTCAAGTGGCCTTCGATGATTTCAGACATCGCATCAAATACTGCGACAACTTCCTTCTTCTTCAGGTCAGTTTTTTCAGCGATGGCTGCATATAGTGCAGATTTTGTCATCGGCTCCTTAATCGCTTTTACACGCTTGGCTACAGTTGTAACCTTCTTCTTTGCGGCTTTCTTTTTTGCAGCCTTTTTCTTGGTCGCCATGGATTGCTCCTGAATAAGTTGGCAAATAATTGTGAGTCCGGATTAAATCGTAAAATTACGATGTCACCCATAAAACCCTTTCCGTGGGCTTGTATAATGATACACGGGTGATTTTATGTGGTTTTTTTCATTTGTAAACATTTTAGGCTGTAAATGATTTGTAAAATTGAGTTAGAAGTATCGGGTCAGGGACTGTGGATGTTCACCGACGAGGTAGAAAAAAAGGTTGCCGAGGCCAATATTCAAGAAGGCTTATGTACTTTATTCGTCCAACATACCTCGGCCAGTTTACTGATACAGGAAAATGCCGATCCCAGTGCGCGACGTGATCTTGAAAACTGGCTTAACCGCCTGGTAACAGAAAATGATCCGCTATA
>JABURU010000225.1 GCA_014762485.1 Gammaproteobacteria bacterium
GGGGGGCGAGGGGGGTCGAGACCTCGCTAGTCGGCGGCAGCGTCAGAGGTGTATAAGGGACAGATTATGTCCTATACCGAAAAGTTTCAAAATTTGGCTGATGCGGCTCGAGCCCGTGTTGAAGAAGTGCAACCTTCAGAAGTGGATGCCCTGATGGCAGCAGGTGCGATTGCACTGGATATTCGTGACAAGGAAGAGCACGATGTCGATCACATTGCGGGCTCAGAACATATCAGCCGTGGAAAGCTGGAAATGAATGTAGAAGGTATTATCCCTGATCTAGACACGACCATTCTGTGTTACTGCAATGCCTACAACCGTGGTGCCCTTTCCGCTGCAACCTTAAAAGATATGGGCTATAAAAATGCCCGTTTCATCGCCGGGGGCTTGCTGGATTACCGTAAGTTGTCATAACCGTTCGGAGTCCGTTCAGAGAGTAAAGGCTTATAGGGAATAAGTCTTTACTCTCTGCTTCAAACAATAACCCCACTGTTATACAGTAGAAAAGTTAATAATCCTGAGCTTCACACTTGGGGTACAACACGTCTATCACTCCTTATTCAATACTTCCTTATAGTATATATTTCCTCTGAGATGAGCAGATGGTATAGCATGTCATTTTCTTTCTTTGGCCGGAGAAGAAAATGGCGATTATCTCGGTTCATCCCTTTATATTTCTGGCTTCCTGTTTTATCGCACTTAATATGAGAATCCTCTCCTTAAAAGAAGTTGAAAAAGGCATATGTCGATATAGAGATATCACTGGATAATGGTTCAAATATTCTGGTAGTAGATGATGAAACCATGCTTGCCTGACATATTTCGGAGCGGGTCAAGTCACAAGGCTATAATGCCACTACAGTTAACGACAGCATTAAAGCCCTGGCACTATTTCAACAAAACTCGGGCAAGCTCTCAGTAATCATTACAGATCAAACAATGCCAAAAATGACTGGTGTAGCGCTAATCGAAAAGATAAGAGAGATTCAGCCGGAGTTCCCGGCCATCATGTACTCGGGCTATAGTAATAAAATTGATGCCAACAGCGCCGCCGAACTCAATATATCCTACTTCAACAAGCCCGTTAATGTAGATAAGTTGTGACTGAAGGTATTAGAGTTACATGATTCCGCTAAGCAATCTGTTTATCAAGCGTTTCGGCGATTAAACAGGGCTACCGATATAAAACCAATGATATACATTGCCAGTCCATAGAACATGGCCGCCAATGTCATCTCTGGGATCTTGAGAATACTGGCCGTAACCAACAGTGCCAGTGCGGCATTCTGAATTCCCACCTCCATAGAGATGCTCTTCACCTGGGCGGGTGTCGTCGCCGTAAGCCGCGCAATCAAATAGCCGCCGCCATAAGCAAGTATCGCTAATAATAAAATGGCCGGGGCAATAATCGCCGTATAATCACGCAAGATATCAAGGTGCTTGATGATTAACGCAATAATAATCAATACCAGGAATACAAGGGCAAACGTCGCCACTGGCTTCTGCAACTTACTGGCTAGTGTTGGATAATAGTGTTTAATGATCATACCTATAATGATAGGAATGATGGTTACCGAGAATAGATCAATAAATACCTTTACCACATCTAACTCGATGTTTTGTGCCGCATCGATGTTGTTAAGGATAATAGAAGCCGCTAAAGGCAACCAGAAAGGTGCTAAAAGACTGGTGATTGCCGTCAGGGTTACCGACAGGGCCAGATCGCCCTTGGCAAACAAGGTAAACAGGTTTGAGGTGCTACTGCCTGGAGCCAGGGTAATGATGACAAAACCCGCACCGATCAATGCCGATGGAAAATCAAATATCACCAGGCCAATCAGAACCCCAACCAACGGCAAATACAACATTTGCGCAGCCAGGCCAGCAAATACAGGACGCGGGCGCTCCACCAATAGGTGAAAATCTCGAATCGCCAGCCCTAGTCCAATACCAAACATGGTAATCGCCAGGCAAAGTGGCAAAATAACGGTAGTGACTAATGAATCTTCCATGCAAAATATAATAATCTATTTTTATAGATAAATTCGCCAATAAATGTAAATTTACCAACTTATTTTAGGGTTATTTTGACCGACAAATCAATAACACCGTATCAGACTACCCCATATCATGAGGCGAAATGTCTTTGGGTGGCATAAGTAATCAACAAGCATCATCGTAGTAAAAGATATCCCTGCCTCACTTTTCCCTCCAGTTGAATGAGAGACATCACTATTATTAGAGTATAATGGCCGTTTTTAAGCCTTATTGGTCGAATACGTGTCGAAAGTAAAACTTACCGAATATAGCCATGGAGCCGGTTGTGGCTGCAAAATTGCCCCCGGTGTATTAGAAAAAATCCTCGAAACATCCACTGCCCCATTTGATGCACCCCAGTTACTGGTTGGAAATGAGACCAAGGACGACGCGGCCGTTTACGATCTGGGCAATGGCAGCTCGGTTATCAGTACAACAGACTTTTTTATGCCCATCGTCGACGATCCCTTTGAGTTTGGGCAGATCGCTGCCACCAACGCCATTAGTGATATCTACGCGATGGGCGGTAAACCGTTAATGGCCATTGCCATATTTGGCTGGCCGATCAAGAAACTAAGCCCCGACATCGCCGCCCAGGTTATTGAAGGTGGACGCCATGCCTGTAAGCTGGCCGGCATTCCCCTGGCAGGGGGACATTCTATTGATGCCCCCGAGCCCATCTTTGGTCTGGCCGTCACCGGCCAGATCGAAAACGCGCGTATAAAACGTAACGATCAGGCCACGGCCAACTGTCAGCTGTTTCTCACCAAGCCACTAGGTATCGGCATATTAACCACCGCGGTAAAGAAAAATCTGCTCAAAGAGGAACACGCGCGCATCGCACCGGATACTATGTGCCAGTTAAACAAACCCGGTACAGAATTCGCCAGCTTACCCTATGTCACCGCTATGACCGATGTCACCGGCTTTGGCCTGATGGGTCACCTGACAGAAATTTGTGAAGGCAGTGGTGTACAGGCTATCGTCAATTACGACGCCGTGCCCAAGCTGGACGAAATAGAAAACTATATTACCCTGGGCTGCTCACCGGGTGGTGCACAGCGCAACTTCGATAGCTATGGTGACAAACTGAGTGAGATGACAGAGACGCAGAAGAAAATCCTCTGTGATCCACAAACATCCGGAGGTTTACTTGTCGCCGTTCAAAATGAACATACAGATGACTTCATAAAAATCGCGCAAACACTAGATCTGGAATTGCAACCATTCGGCGAACTGGTTTCTGCCGATGACGCCCAGACAACCTTAATAAATATTATCTAAGTACTATGAAGCCTTCAGAGACAGTGGAACTGCCGCAAATCGACGATTATCGCTCACTATTCCTGAACGATACACCGTTACTGGATGTACGCGCACCGGTAGAATTTAATCAGGGCGCCTTCCCCTTTGCGGAAAATTTTCCATTGATGAATGATCAGGAGCGTACCGATGTCGGCATATGCTACAAACAACATGGCCAGGATGAAGCCATCAAGCTCGGGCATAAACTGGTACAGGGTGAGGTAAAATCAGAGCGGGTTAACCACTGGCAAAACTTCTTTACTCAATATCCCCACGGCATACTTTACTGCTTTCGTGGTGGCATGCGCTCAAAGATATCGCAACAATGGATTTATGAACACACCGGCATCGTCTATCCACGAGTGAAAGGTGGCTATAAAGCCATGCGCCGTTTTCTGATTGATGAGCTGGAAGCATCAACGCAACAAATAAAGCCTATCATCCTTAGTGGACGTACCGGATCAGGTAAAACCATATTCCTGAAAAAAATAAAGCAACAAATCGATCTGGAAGGCCTGTTCCATCATCGAGGCTCTGTGTTTGGCAAACATGTCACACCGCAGCCTACGCAAATTGATATCGAAAACAAGCTATCTATCGAGATGCTAAAACACCTGTACCAGGGACAAAATCATATAGTACTCGAAGACGAAAGCGGTAATATCGGCTCGCGCCAAATCCCGGAGAATCTGTTCGAAAAGATGAAGCGCTCCCCAGTGGTCCAGCTAGATGTCGGCATCGAAGAACGTATTAACATTACTTTTCAGGAATACATTATCGAAGACCTGGCAGAACATCAGGCATATTACGGTGAAGAGCAAGGTTTTGAAGCCTGGGCCGAGCAATTACACGCGGCTATCGACCGAATCCAGCGACGCCTTGGTGGTGTTCGTCATAAAGAACTGAAAGCACTGCTAACTCGAGCCATACAACAACATCGCTCTGGTAATACCGAAGTACACAAAGACTGGATTAACCTGTTGCTAACCGACTATTACGATCCGATGTATGACTACCAGTTGAGTAAAAAACAGGACCGCCTGGTATTCAAGGGTAATAATGCTGAAGTGCTTGACTACCTGGTCAGTGAATACCAGGTAAGCTAAATAACGCCAGGCCATATTTTTGCATTATCACCTGCCCCACTTTCTGGTTTTCAAAAAGTGCAATAATACGACGCTAGATAGACCGTCAAATGAAAAGTACTATGAAAGGAAAAAAATAGGGCCAGAGCAATTACAATAATGTTGGAGGAGGGTTAACATCATTTTCCCTCTGGCCCGTTCAGGAAGTGAAGAACTATAACTCAGTGCCTAGTGATGTTTCACCGGCGCCGGGGCATGAAAGACAGTATGAAATGCATGTGAGAAGTGGCCTGCCGCACGAAGAAACCAACCAAAAATGGCTTCACTGCGCATCTGCTTCGCTCTGAGTACATAATACTCAGTATCCACATTGCCGAATTCGTCAACAACGATCTCGCTACTATCTACCTTATTCATGGCCACAGTTCCTTCGTGTCTGAAATTTCAGGAGGAGTAAACAGTTGCAAAGCAGCGTTACTGCTTAATCTGCGGACAATTTTATGGGTTTGCTCTGTACTGGACAAACGATCAATTTTCACCGTATAGTTGAAAAAAACTAATCTATAGAGGCACTGACTATTAAACGTCTCCCTCCCCTAAGAACCTTGAAAAGCTTTGAAGCGGCAGCCCGAAATGGCAGCTTTCAGAAGGCATCCGAGGAGCTATTTGTTACTCCTTCGGCGATTAGCCATCAAATCAAAGCGCTAGAGCTATTTCTCGGCCTCGAACTATTCCGCCGTCATAAACGCCGCGTAGAGCTAACCTCCGCGGGCAAAGAGTACCTGCAGTCCGTACAAATAGCCTTCAAAGAGCTGGAGCGTTCCACGCAAAAGCTCATCAGTGCCCATACTTCCGGAGAGCTCACCCTGGCCGTCGCTCCCGCGTTCCTAACGCGCTGGCTACTACCGCGTATCGGTCATTTCAACGAACAGTACCCGGACATCGAGAGCCACCTTCTCTCACACAACGGCCTGGTTGACTTTGATCGAGATAATATCGATATGGCGGTCTATTTTGGCCATGGTGACTGGCCGGGAGTCGAGACACATTTTCTCAAACGCTCCGAGTTAATTCCGGTCTGCCACCCAGACCTGTTAGCAGAAAAGCCTATCAACAAACCAGAGGATCTAACCCAGTTTCCACTGCTACATGTCGTCAAACGTAAAGATGAATGGCGCTCCTGGTTCGAAGAAGCCGGAGCCGAATATAAAGAATCGAAAAAAGGCCTTTATCTCTCCAGTGGTCTGCTCACCGCCGATGCTGCCACCAAAGGCCTGGGTATTGCCTTGGCCGATGTCAACCTCATCAGCGATGAGATCAACAGCGGGCAGCTCGTCGTTGCGCTAGACATTCCCCTACCCCTGTCAAAATCCTTCTACCTGGTCTACCAAAAGAATCGTGCCGCCACCTACTCGATGATGGTGTTCCGTGAATGGATCATGCAGGAGATGTCGAAGGATGCGCTATCTAAATAGCCAGCATGAATGCCATCTAAAACTGTACCGACAAAGTAACACCATAACCGCTATGGCTAGCTTTATTTAATGGCATAAACCATCCATCCCTAAACCTGAACTCATACCGCTTTGCATAGAATGAAACCGACATATCACTGGATATGGAATATTTAACCCCGGCAGCAACGTAATAATCTATTTCATTAGGCGATTCTGCATGCTCATGCGAGTTGCTCATACCATCAAAAAGCATCTCAAAGAAATCCATTCCTGCTTCAACATAGGGTGCAACAGTCCATGGTGCTTTAATCCCGGCAAAAAAATAGATGGGAACAATGGTAGTACGACCATCAAACTGGATAGGCGTTGAAGTGGATATATAATTCAGGTTCAAGCCGGCATAAACCATACCCGGCTCAGCACTTTGAAAACCTATAGATGACGCCATACCATGCTCTAAGGTTTCCTGGGAAAAATACATATTCCCCCTGACCTCATTTGCCGAGGCGTATCCTGTCAGGCAGGCAATTCCAAACAAAACAAATAATATTTTCTTTATATATTTTTTCATAAACTGCCTTACCTACTGCACATATACCATTTCGCTATAAAATATAACCATACAAGGAACTGTGACCTTATTATTATTTAATAGTTTCATCTATTGCTATGTAATAAAAGGCTTTTAATCACCTTAAAGCCACTAATAACTAACTCGCATTCAAAAAAGTGAAACTTACCGTGTATAGAATTAGGTTGAGATTATTAACCAGTATCATATATTGAGGAATACATTTTAGGAGCAAAATTATGAACCAGGGGCATATCGCCATTATCGGCGTCGGTTTTGCCGCACTTACTGCGGCCAAAGAGGCGAGAACCCAAGCACCTAAGGCCAGGATCACCCTCATCGGACGCAAGGCAGAGTTTATCTACCTACCCAGCCTGATCTGGATTCCCTCCGGTATTCGTCAGCCCGATGATCTCAGAATTCCACTCGATAACTTCCTGCGTAGACATCGCATCGACTTCCATATCGGCGAGGTAACCGGGCTCAAAGATGGTGGTCGTACGGTGATCACCAACAATGGCGAAGTGACCAACGATGGTCTGATCATCGCCTCCGGCGGCCGCTTTATTAAAAAGCTGCCCGGCATTGAAAATGCCATCACCCCATGCGAAGGCATTGATGCGGCGGTCAAGATCCGCGACCGCCTCAAAGAGATGGACGGTGGCACTATTGCCATCGGTTTCGGTGGTAACCCCAAGGAACCATCGGCGATGCGTGGCGGGCCGATGTTTGAGTTCCTCTTCGGGATCGATGCCCAGCTTCGAAAAGAGCGCCGCCGCGACAAGTTCAATATCGTCTTCTTCAACCCGGCCCCCGAGCCCGGAAAGCGCCTCGGCCCCAAGGCGGTCAAGCGACTCCTCTCGGTGATGGCCAAACGCGATATCAAAACCTATCTTGGTCATAAGATGAAGTCATTCGAAAACGGCAAGGTTACCACCGAAGGGGCCGAGTTCGATGCCGACCTGATCCTTTTCATGCCGGGTATGACCGGCAACCAGTGGTTCGATAACAGTGAACTACCCCGCTCACCCGGCGGACTGGTGGAAGCCAATGCTAACTGTAGCGTGCCAGGCTTTGACAAGGTTTATGTCGCCGGTGACTCGGGTAGCTTCCCGGGGCCAGAGTGGATGCCCAAGCAGGCACACATGGCCGACATCCAGGCGAAGGCAGCAGTCACCAACCTACTGACCGAATTCGATGGTAAGGAAGCAACCCAAACCTTCACACCAGAGCTGATGTGCATCGTCGATAGTGGCACCACCGGCATGTATATCTCACGCACTCCATCACGCAATATAGTAATGCCGCCGACGCGTATCATGCACTGGATGAAACGTTTCTTTGAATGGTGGTATCTGCGGCAGTATCGTTAAGAGAGAGTAGCGTTTACATAGGGGGCGCAACAAAATGAGCGCCCCCGTGAACAGGAGCGAATGGCTTGAGGTAGTTATTAGAATCATTGTTAACCACCATACTTTTCGGCTGCAAGTTCATATTTTCGTGGAACTTCATTATAAATATATAGCATGGCAGGTATACATGCCGGACCATTAGTACTTATTTCAACCAAAGGCTGGGAAGTCCATATTTCTACAATAGGACAAGTCTTTTTCGCACGATTGTGAAAATGAATTAATGGGAAAAATATAATTACAAC
>JABURU010000224.1 GCA_014762485.1 Gammaproteobacteria bacterium
TCGTCGGCAGCGTCATATTTGTATAAGAGACAGGCCACACCCAGTGGCACCGCTGATCCCAACTTTCTGGCCATCATAAATAGTGATATTGGCATCTTCGAAAAGAAGTTTATGTCCCCTGCGCAGGGTAAGGCGTGTGAAGTTGAGCATACTACTAATCGTGTAAGGAGTCCGTTGGTGGCCCGGTTACGGGTGAGACTATTTAAGCAAAGTTTATCACACCGATACTGTGTTCTTTGCCCTGCCAAGCCCAAAAAAATTATGGTATTGTGAATTTGCTTTGTGGTCGTTGCTCATCCTTACCCAGCCCGGACCGTGGGTAGATATTTAATGGATAATTTTCGATGAGCCCTCGACCCATTTTAGTTACTACAACAACAATGGATCTTCGAAGGAATACACAATGAATCTATATTTTCCATCACTGACCAGTCTGGTACGGGGTATCATCCTCGCACTGATTCTGACGGTCATCGGCCATTATGCCGTCCAGGCTATTGAGATCAGCACACTCTCTACCTCACTGTTCACCTATGGTATCGCAGCAGGCACCCTTGCCATGTTGCTGCTCTCTTCTCTATTCATCGATACCAAGGTACGCACCACCACCCTTTACGTCGGCAACCTGGCATTTAAAACCAACGAAGCGGCGTTACGTGAGCTGTTCTCGGAATATGGCCAGGTGCAATCTGTTCGTATTATGAAAGACCGGCTGACTCGTAAGCCTCGTGGCTTTGCTTTTGTTGAGATGGAGCGCTCTGGTGCACGCGCCGCTGCCCGTTCTCTAAATGGCGAAGAGTTTAACGAGCGTGTCATCAAGGTTAATGTTGCCAATCGCCGCAAGAGCAATGACAACTGATCAACCTTTCTCAGGCCGGGGCTCCCCCGGCCTGTCTTGCACATACACCGAGCTGCTGGAGCAGCTGCAAAAACAAGACTCCCAGAACCACCGACCATACCTGTTGCTTGAACCCATCAACCCGTCACAGGCACGCTTTATCTTTTCTGCCCACTTTGAAGGACAAGCGGTGATCTGGGATACCACGTTAGTGATCCTACAGCATTATCAGCAATTGCAGGCCGACAAGCTTCAGCAACCACTGCCGCCTCAGGCACAGCAGTTTATTGATATTACAGCAACGTCAGGGCCTATCAGACCGATACTGGTTGCCCATGCCATCAAGCAGGTAAACCACAGCAGTATTTTAAAAACGATTATCATGCTAAGAAACTATAAGCGCCTGCATGTCGGGCGACATTACTATGGCGAGTTACACCAACTAGGTACTTAAGGTTGATGCGGGCTGGACAGATACTCTTCACTGCCCATTTCATTTAACCGGCTTATTGTTCGTTCAAATGCGGACTTAATACGTTGCCCGCTATATAAGCCTTCAGGGATATCCTCGGCCGTCAGCACCAGTTTCACCCGGTGATCATACAGGGCATCAATCAGGTGCATAAACCGCTTGGCTACATCATCCTTGTCTTCATCCATCACCGGTACCACACCAATTAATACCGTGTGATACATACAGGCAATTTCCACATAGTCGGAAGAAGAGCGCGGGGTTTCACAGATAGAATAAAAATCCAGCCAGATGATATCACTACTCATACCTCTAACCGAGATATCCCGGTTATTGATATTAACATCACCATCCAGGCGCTCATGAAAAGGTACTAGCTGATTAAATTGCGACTCGAGTAGAGTCAAACCTTCTTCAGCACTATCGACGACATGATATACCCCGCTGCGTTCCAGCATTTGCATACGGTAGTCGATATTAGAGTTCAACTCGACAACCTGGGTATGATTTTTAAGTTGTTCTATCGCCTCTAAAAAGCGGAGACGTTGCAAACCATTTTTGTATAGCTCATCCGGCGCGATATTGGAGGTGGTAATTAAAACAACCCCCTGCTTGAACAAGGCGGGCAACAGCCCTACCAATAACATGGCATCGGCCACATCATCCACAAAAAACTCATCCAGGCATAATACATGACACTCCCTGGCAATCTGCCTGGCAATGATCGGCATCGGATTAGGACTTTTCGGCAGATGTTTTAAGCGTTCATGTATGTCTTTCATGAAGCGATGGAAATGTACCCGCTGTTTATTATTACCGGGTAAAGATTCAAAGAAGGTGTCCATTAAATAGGTCTTACCCCGTCCAACCCCTCCCCAAAGGTACAGCCCCCTGGTTTGAGGTTGGCGTGATGAAAACCACGACCACCATCGACGTTTTGCAGGCGCATTATTTTGTAACGATAAAAATATAGACTGCAGCTGCTCCATCGCCATCGCTTGTGCCAGATCGTGCTGGATACCATTGGCCAGGTCACAATGATAACGATCAAGTGGAGACATTACATCAGTACTATTCTCTACGCTCATCTATGTGCTTATCCTGCTTTAAAACGGCCACCACCAGGAACGGTTTAATTCACTCTCACAACCAGCCAGCTGCGTATGATAACGCGATGCACGTCGCTTCACCTTGCGCGCCACTTTTACCAGCCAGGGCTTTTTTAAATAGCTCTTACGCTCATAACCACCATGCCCTTCGTGATAGGCAAGGTATTGTCGATAAGCGTCCCACTTGGAAATCTTCAGGCGCTGATGAGCGATGTTGCCATACCAGCCGATAAAATCCGAAGCATCATCAAACACATTTCGATCGGCAAACCAGCCACCGCGTTTATCCTGGTACCACTTCCATGTTTCATCCTTTACCTGGGCAAAACCATAAGCCGTGGATGGCCGAAACCAGGGAATAACACCAAAGATCCAGACCCTTTCTGGCCTGGCCTCAGCACGAAACCGAGATTCCTGGTGCATGATCGCCATCTGTACATGAACCGGCACACCATGTTGTTTATACGAGTTTTTGCTGCTTTTATACCAACCGTTTTTTTCTTTAAAAATCTCGCAGACATTATCGAGATTCCTGGGTGGTGCACTGCTGCAACCTGCTAGCGTGGTTAGCATAACAGCAAGCACTATTCCTTTAACCGCGCCTCTAACTACTTCCATTGGCTTCAGGCGTCCTCGCGAAACAAGAGATACAACTCTTCGAGGCTATCGGGTATGCGTTCTGCCAGCCCTTGACGCTGCTTGGCACTGTTCATTAAGCCGCCCAGGTCTTCATCATCTATGGCGCCAGAAAAAGCCGTCATCGGTAAGCTCAAGCTGGCAACGATATCTGCTGACCTCTCGAACCAGGCTTCATCATGCAGCATCTGACCTTCCACAAAACCCAGGCACCATGACTGCAACATGGGCCCCTCTTCCTCATCATCAGGCATCATCTCTACCGGAAGCTCGACACCATCGCCACTATCCAGTTCATCACGCAACGATGCCTTGATGGTTTCTATCATCTGCCAGATAGACTCATCCAGCTGCGTGTCACCACTTACCAGCGGTTGCCAGTCTGCACGCGTTGTTTCAACCGGGGAGATGGCCAGGGCGGTCAAAAAACCATGCAGCTCGAATAAATCCATTAATGCTTCGGGCGCATCTTCGGCATGAAAGACGTCCCCCAGGGTATCCCATTGTTGCTCGTTTAAACCCGCTAACACTGTCTCATTCCTGTATAAATTTGCACCAAAACCGTCATAACTATGTAAAAAAGCCACTTGCCCCATCATTACAGCAGAAAAATACGTTACAGTTAATCTGTAATGGACGGCGGACCATAATATGACAACAAAAAACACCGATAACTGGCATTATGCCAGCGAAACAGCTGAAATGCTGAGGCAAGCCATTGCCCATATCCAGTTATCCATGCACGATGGGAGTGACTCTATTGAATCTCTTACCTCATCATTTAACTCGATGAACATGCATCTTGATCAGATCAATGACATCGCCGAAGGTTTGAGTGATGCCGGACAAAAAGAGATGATTCAGGCCGATCTGGACTACTGTAAAACCCACATCAATTCAGCCGTGGTCAGTATGCAGTTTTACGATACCCTGACCCAGCGCCTGGAATTCGCCGCCATCCTGTTGCACGAAATGTCTAATTTAATCCGTTCCCCCGGGTTACGGGATAGCGAAGAGGCCTGGAAAACATTGCAGACCAATATACTGGAAAAATGCCATGTCCGGCAGGATCTTGAATTCATTCAGGCCATTCGAGAAGGGAAGAACTTTGATCAGGCACGCTCCTCCAGCAGTGCGGCCGACGATGGCGGAATTGATCTTTTCTAGTCCCGTATCCGCTCAATAGTGTGGTGGCGGGGTCTCTTCCGACTCACTTTTAATCATGGATGGCAACGCCGTCTGCAGCTGCTGCTCCAGTCTTTCTACCCGCAACTGTAGCTTATCGATCATCATTGACTGCTGTTGCACTACCGCGTCCAGCTGCGCGAGTAAATCATCCTGGAACGCCAGCTTGGTTTCCAGTTCGACTATTCTATCTTCCATCGTATACCTCGTTTCAGCCTAGGGAGTGAGATGATATGATCCTATCATCTTTAACACTATAGAAACTGTCATGCCGCATACATATCAAGGCGATCTAGCCAAAATGCATACCCTGCTGGGAGACACCGTTGAGTATCGCTTGCCAGTGGGCAAAGATTTTATTGAGCTTAACCCGCTGCTCGGGAAGTCGTTTAGCCTGGAATACCAGGGTGCCATACACTGCATCCACTGTGGCCGTAAAACCAAGAAAAGCTTCAGCCAGGGCTACTGCTACCCGTGTTTCTCTTCCCTCGCCCAGTGCGATATGTGCATCGTCAAGCCAGAGCAGTGCCATTTTGAGCAGGGAACCTGCCGTGAACCTGACTGGGCGCAGGACCACTGTATGCAAGACCATTATGTCTACCTGGCTAACTCCTCCGGCCTTAAGGTCGGCATCACACGCGGTACACAGATCCCCACTCGCTGGATGGACCAGGGAGCCAGTCAGGCAATTCCAATCTATCGCACCCAGACACGCCTGCTGGCAGGACTGGTCGAGGTAATCCTGAAGCAGCACGTGAATGACAAAACCGACTGGCGCCGTATGTTAAAAGGCATGCCGGAGCCGGTTGACCTGGCGGCTGAACGTGAGCGGCTGAATACTGAAATCGCAGCCGAACTTACCAAGCTGCGAAACGAGCAGGGCGAGCAGTCCATCACCTTTCTTCCCGCTGAAGCAAGTGTCGAAATCAACTATCCTGTACTGGAGTATCCAACAAAAGTTAGCTCGTTTAACTTCGACAAGCAGCCATTGGTAGAGGGCACCCTGTTAGGCATCAAGGGTCAATACCTGATCTTTGACAAAGGCGTGATCAATATTCGTAAGTTTGGTGGCTATGAAGTAAAAGCCAGCTTTTAACCCATCAGGTATTCACATGAAATACAGGGACGTATTCCATCATCCAGCGCTATACTGCATATGGCTACTCATATGTTCCTCGCCTGCTTTTAGTCAAACCCAATACCTTCACCAGGACACCTCCAAGTTCATCATCGGCATCACCTCACAGAGCATCGATCTGGAGGTGAATGATGCAGAGAACCCGTTTATTACCTATGGCCAACTGACCAGCGGCAGCTCTACTGAATTACTGATCAGTTACCAGACACCTAGCCGCTACTTCGATAACAGCCGCTGGGGCTATTTTGTAGAATTCGCCTACAAACATTATTTACTATCGATGCAGGACTCCCCCTATAACCCAGATATAGAGCCCACCGATCTGAGCACCTCGGCAGAAGGTCGCTTTTATCACCTGACCCCGGTGCTATTTTATAGCTGGGGTGATCGCTTTATTGTCAATAAAGGAAGCTTGTCCCGCTTTGGAATTGGGCTGGGAATGGGTTACCTGCAGGCCGATGGTGACATCATCTTTACCGAGACAGATGGCCAAACCCATGGCTTTTCACTAGACGGGTTTGGAAACTCTATAATAGTATTCTTTGATTACCAGCGGGATAACCTGTATGTACGCGTTAACGGTGGGGGTCCTTCCCTGCAGCGTGGTATCTACGACTATGAGATCTTCGACTTCTCGTTTGATATAGGTTATATCATCCGTTTTTAATCTTGCCGGTTCTCCACACAGCTGGAGCTGATGGCCTATAAGCAAAAATTTATGCCACTCGCTGAGTTAACAATGCTTCAACCTGGGAAGCCGACATAGGCCGGTAGAATAAATACCCCTGAGCCTGCTGCAAACCCATATTAATTAGCAGACGTCGTTGCTGCTCCGTTTCTACACCTTCAACCACTGCATCGTATCCCAGGCTATGACTTAACTGTGTAATTGTTCGGACAATGGCCTGATACTGCTCGTCTGCTTCCAGGTTACGAATAAAGGCTCGATCAATTTTAATCACATCAAACGGTAATTCACGCAGATAACTTAATGAAGAATAGCCGGTACCAAAATCATCCAGGGCAATTCTAACACCCATATTTTTTATTTTCTGAAGCTTGCTACGTACACCTTCAATATCATCAATGAATACCTGCTCAGTGATTTCAAGTTCAATAAGACCGATATTATCACCCAGCAGTTGCAGACAATTTTCCATATCATCCAGCAACTCATCGCGGGAAAACTGTTTGGCGGATATATTAATGGAGACAGGAACACTCAAGCCCTGAGTTATCCACTGCCTGATATCGACCATCACCTGTTCAATGATCTGAAAATCGATATCAATGATTTGGCCAGCCTCTTCTGCCACATCCAGAAACACTCCAGGAGCAACGATCTCGCCATTTCGATGCCACCTGGCCAGAGCCTCAAAACCTATGATATCACCCGACACCAAATCCACTTTCGGCTGATAGAATGGTACAAACTCATTTCTCTGCAAGCCTTCATGGATTTCACTTTGCATTTTTACAAACCTGGCCGACTTGTTAAGTATCTCATGATCGAAAAATGCCACGGAGTGTTCATGCCTCAGCCTGGCCTGGCTCATGGCTGCATCAGCGTTTCTTACCAATGATTGAGCATCGGTGCCATCCAAAGGATAAAATGAAATTCCACTACTTGCAGATGGATAGTATACAGACTGCCCCATACCTATCGGTGAACGCATTCTAATTAGTAAAACTTCAGCATACTCCCGCAATCTTTCCTGTGACATGCCTTCGGTAATAACCACGAACTTGTTCCCTGGAAAAGCGTACACTTTATCCATAGATTTGACTGACTTACTTAAGCGCCGAGATAATTTCTTAATTAACTGGCTAGCAATTTGATAACCAAAACTGTCATTAATATGTTGAAAGTGCAACATACCGATACAGATCACAGCAAATGACTGGCCTTTATGCTGTATCATGCGTTGCTCAATATCTGCATACAGCATGTTTTCATTGGCTAGCCCTGTATTCTGATCATAATAAGCAAGATTGTATATCTTCTCTTCATCTTGCTTACGTTGTGATATATCGAGATTAGTAGCTCGCACACCAGTTTTCTGACCGTGTTCGTCATAAACACCTGAGCAAATATGGGCGATCCAAACTATATATCCCTGTTTATGAATGATTCTTAAGTGGTAATCCTCATCATATTGTTTAGTTTCAAACTGGGGACTGGCTTTCCATGCAGCTACATCGTCAGGGTGTACGATATCAACAAATAAATTCGGCTGGGCGTAAAACGCTTCCTGGGTGTATCCCGTAATTTTCTCGCAGGCAGGGGATACATATAGATAGTTACCCGCCATGTCTCGGTAGTAAGTAAACTCCTTGGCCAGATCCGCCACCGCCTTGAATTGTGCAGATTGCTCATCCAGTACAGCCTGTGTGTGATTCATGCGTGCCAATAAAACGGCAAACACCACCGCGGTAAATGTCGGCACCAGGAAATACGTCAACGTAAAACTCTCATCAAAGAAATAGAGTTTGATTGTCACCGCGGACCAGACAATTAATAGAGAAAGTGCGATGGTTACTAAATAGCGCTTACCATTCGAAAAGAATATTTGATTCATGCGTCGTGCTCGGTATTTTTCCATATTTTTCACAAAAAAATACCCATAGATAGCTCATGGGTACCAGATTGTTCACGCCGCGATTATATCGACAGTTATAGGTTATTACTTTACAACTATTCAATAATTTTAACTTATTTTACTAATTTAAAA
>JABURU010000164.1 GCA_014762485.1 Gammaproteobacteria bacterium
TTCGTCGGCAGCGTCAGAGTTGTATAAGAGACAGCCCATACTCTTTCAATGTCATTTTTCCCACAATGGATTAATAGCCTGGAAGAAAAAGTCGGCACCTTACGCATTCAACTCGATTCAAACCATTTTTTCGCATGCCGGGACGCCCTGCAACAGCAAAGATGTCAGTTTATGCTCTGTCATATGGCGCAATCGGCACAACCGCCATCATGGAGTGCCCCATATCTATCGACCATGATCGGCGAAGACACGCTCATTCCAGTTACTGCGCCAAATCACGCCTATGATCCAACGTGCATGCTACCGGGAACCGTCGAGAATCCACTTCCCTATCTCAATTATTCATCCACATCCGCCATCGGCCAGGCCATTTCAAACATGCTCACCCGGCATACGCCTGTCCCGCACCTTGAGGAACGATTCGTCTCTCATCTTGCGACCGTGCTGCGTTCTGTCACCCTTAATGGTCGCGGCATGGCCTGGCTTCCAGAAAGCCAGGTACGCAACGATCTAAAACAAGGGACGTTGATAAGAGCTGGAGATCCAACATGGGATATATCCATTGGAGTGTGCCTATTTCGACCCCGTCAACCACTCTCACAAGCGGCAGAAGAATTTTGGCAACAAGTTGTCCATTCCGCTTAGACAGAGCCAAACATTTATAAACAGCTTCTACTCGGATGTGTTGTATTGAACTCAAGGATGCCAGGGCCTGGCTTGAGGAAAAGCTACTGAGACTTTAGCGACGACTTAAACGATCATAAGGGACTTAAGCCACTTCCTTGTGCCACTATCCCCTGTGGGTAACTACTCCACCGTAACCGACTTCGCCAGGTTACGAGGCTTATCCACATCCGTCCCCTTAATCACGGCCACATGGTAAGAGAACAGCTGTAGCGGCACACTGAAAATGATCGGCGCAACGATATCGTCCACACTTTCCACATCCAGTACCGTGGTACCTGGTTCAGACTGAAAGCCTGCCTGCTTATCGGCAAATACAAACAGCTCACCACCGCGAGCCCGTACTTCCTGCAGATTGGATTTGAGTTTCTCTAATAACTCATTATTCGGCGCCACGGTAATGATCGGCATCTCGCTATCCACCAAGGCCAATGGGCCATGCTTCAGTTCACCGGCAGGGTAGGCCTCGGCATGTATGTAGGAGATCTCCTTCAGCTTTAATGCCCCCTCCATCGCCACCGGGTACATGGTACCCCGCCCAAGGAATAGTGAATGGGTCTTATCACCAAAGTGCTCTGATAGTTGCTGTATTGCCGCATCCATTTCCAGCGCCTTTTCGATCTTGCCGGGCACCTGCTCCAGGTGATGGACTATCTCTCTCTCTTGTTGCTCAGCCAGTGCATGGCGACGACCTATCGCCAATACCAGTAATAATAAAGCGACCAGCTGGGTGGTAAAGGCCTTGGTGGAGGCCACCCCAATCTCGGGGCCGGCACGGGTCAGTAACACCAGGTCCGACTCCCGGGTCAGAGAGCTTTCTGCCACATTGCACACCGCCAGTGAGTGGATCTGACCCGAGGCCTTGGCCTCTTTTAATGCCGCCAGGGTATCGGCCGTCTCACCGGATTGAGAAATGGTTACCACCAGGGTGCCATCCCGCATATGTGGCTGGCGATAACGAAACTCCGAGGCCACCTCAACACGGCAGGGCACATCAGCCAGTGACGCAAACC
>JABURU010000361.1 GCA_014762485.1 Gammaproteobacteria bacterium
ATCCGGCTATCAAAACATTAAAGTCCGGTACAGCAATGAATAAGCTGGAAGAGTCTGATGATGGCAAATTCATCAAGATCTCTCTCCAAGATGGAAAGGAAGGCTGGGTTCCTGATCAATATACTGTCGACAAACCCATCGCCGCAAACCAGCTACAAGGCGCTCTTGCCCGCGCCCAGAAGGTTGAGGACCAGAATAAACAGTTAAAGAACGAGTTAAGCGAGCTTAGAAAACAGCTTGCGTCGCTGCAAAAGGATCACAATAAGCTGAGCCGCAACTTTAGCAAAGTAGAGAAAGAAAACTCTCGTATTAAAGAAGTAAGCAAGAAGCCCATCGCATTAGCAGAAGAAAATGACAGCCTGCGCAGTAACAATGTTGCGATGGAGAAGGACCTGCAAATGCTACGGCAGGAGCTACAGATACTGGATGACCGAACCGATCGTGAATGGTTTATGATCGGCGGTGCCGTCATGGCCGGTGGTGTCATACTCGGCATCATCCTGCCTATGTTTGTCCGCCGCAGAAAACGGGATGGTTGGGGCTCTATCTAATATTGCATGTTCCATCCAGAAAAACGGGGCTCATAGGCCCCGTTTTTTTATTCTTGGTCACTATACCTTCTCTAAACCTAAACCAGGTTTCTATTCTATTCGTCTTGAACCAGCGTTATGCTCATTTCCAGACGAGACAAGAATGAATTTAGGTTCTTCACTACTTCGCAGCCTGAACATAGAAAAGTTTCGATACAAAAAAGGGCATCAATGTGATGCCCTTTTCATGCCATGCCGTATCAGCTTATTTACGCTCTAGCTGACTAACATCTCTAACCGCACCACGGGAAGCCGATGTACTCATTGCCGCGTAGGCCTTCAGTGAGCTGGAAACAACACGTTGACGACCCACAGGCTTCCATCCATCGGCGCCTTTCGCCTCCATCGCTTCGCGCCGCGAGGCCAGCTCATCATCAGATAGAGCCACCTTAATCATACGGTTGGGGATATCGATCTCAATCATATCTCCCTCTTCCACCAGGCCGATAGCACCGCCTTCCGCCGCTTCCGGTGACACGTGGCCAATCGACAGGCCAGAGGTACCGCCTGAGAAGCGGCCATCGGTGATCAAGGCGCAGGCCTTACCCAGCCCCTTGGACTTCAGGTAAGAAGTCGGGTACAGCATCTCTTGCATACCGGGTCCACCTCGTGGGCCTTCGTAACGAATAATAACGACATCGCCTTCATTGATCTGATCGTTGAGGATGCCTTCCACCGCCGCATCCTGACTTTCGAAAATACGCGCAGGTCCGGTGAACGTTAAAATTGACTCATCCACACCCGCGGTCTTCACGACACAGCCGTCCAGAGCAATGTTGCCGTATAACACGGCCAGACCACCATCCTGGCTATAGGCGTGTTCCTTGTTACGAATACAGCCATTGGCGCGATCATCATCCAGCGAAGGCCAGCGTTTATCCTGGCTAAAGGCTTCCTGGGTTGGTACGTTACCGGGACCAGCCATAAAGAACTTTTTCACCGACTCATCAGAGGTGCGCATAATATCCCACTGTTCCAGGGCATCCCCCATGGTGGCACTGTGTACCGTGCTGACATCGGTGTGCAGCAAACCGGCACGATCCAGCTCACCAAGGATACCCATCACACCACCGGCACGGTGTACGTCTTCCATATGATATTGCTGGGTAGAAGGCGCTACCTTGGACAGATGAGGCACCTGGCGAGACAGGCGATCAATATCATTCATATCAAAGGCGACTTCACCTTCTTGAGCCGCCGCTAGCAGGTGCAAGATAGTATTGGTGGAACCACCCATCGCAATATCCAGGCTCATGGCATTTTCAAAGGCCTTGAACGAAGCGACGTTGCGCGGCAATACCGATTCGTCATTACCCTCATAATAACGCTTGGCCAGCTCAACAATACGACGGCCAGCCTCGAGGAATAACTCTTTACGATCGGCATGGGTCGCAAGAGCCGAACCGTTACCCGGCAGGGAGAGACCCAGTGCCTCGGTTAAGCAGTTCATCGAGTTGGCAGTGAACATACCAGAACAAGAACCACAGGTAGGACAGGCAGAACGCTCCATGGTGGCCACGTTCTCATCAGATTCATTGGGATTGGCGGCCGAGATCATTGCATCCACCAGGTCCAGGTGCACCTCTTTACCATCAATGATGGCCTTACCAGACTCCATCGGCCCACCAGAGACAAAAATCACCGGGATATTCAGGCGCATCGACGCATTTAGCATCCCCGGGGTGATCTTGTCACAGTTGGAGATACAGACTATCGCGTCAGCACAATGTGCATTCACCATGTACTCCACCGCATCGGCAATAATTTCGCGCGATGGCAGGGAATAGAGCATGCCGCCATGACCCATAGCGATACCGTCATCCACGGCAATAGTATTAAACTCCTTGGCAACACCACCGGCGGCTTCAATTTCACGCGCCACCATCTGGCCCAGATCCTTCAAATGAACATGGCCAGGTACAAACTGGGTAAAAGAGTTTGCAATAGCAATAATGGGCTTGTTGAAATCATCATCCGTCATACCTGTGGCTCGCCACAGGGAACGGGCACCGGCCATATTACGGCCGTGGGTACTGGTTTTCGAGCGGTATTCTGGCATCGCCGGACCTCAATTGTTCATAAAATTCCAAATTGGGTTACATTATAAGCACAGGGAAGCGGCTCTCGCTATGTGCAGCGAGCCGAAAAGCGGCCAACCGTTTTCATTACAAGAAAAATGGACTCGCTATACTTAAAAAGTACCGGGGTATTCCCCGCTGGAAAACAATAATATCCACACGGTAACAAAGGAGAGTGTAATGCCATTATTAACCACTATACTTGCGGGAATCCTGCTCGGATCAGTTAGCCTATTTGCATACGCTGCGGAAGAAGCCAAACTGGGCTCCGGGATGGTGAATCCCGGCTATCATGAACCACCCGCCTGGTTTAAAAACTCCTTCATGGATTTTCAGGAAGATCTGGCAGAGGCCAATGACGCCGGCAAACGCGTCATCCTTTATTTCTATCAGGACGGCTGCCCCTACTGCGGCAAGCTATTATCGGTAAACTGGAAACAGGCCGATATCGTCAAGAAAACCAACGATCACTTTGATGTCATTGCCGTCAATATGTGGGGAGATAGAGAGCTTACCGACTTCGATGGTCAGACCATGACTGAGAAACAGCTAGCGGAAAAGAAAAAGGTTATGTACACCCCCACCCTGCTGTTCCTGAATGAAAAGGGCGACGTCGCCCTGAGGGTAAACGGCTACTATAAGCCGAAGAAATTTCTCGCGGCCCTGAATTACGTCGCCGCCAAAAAAGAAACTAGCCTTGCCTTTAGCGACTATTACAAGGCCAGTGACAAAGGCCAGGTCAGTAGCAAGCTGCATATTGCCAACACCTATTTACCCAAACCCTATCGCCTCAGCAGCCAGGCCCGTAACAGCAACAAACCTCTGCTGGTGTTATACGAACAGCGTTTTTGCCAACACTGCGATGAGATACATAATGACATCTTCAAGCGGCCGGTATCACAACAGCTGTTAAAGAAATTTGATATCGTGTTACTGGATCGTTGGGGCAAGGATAACGTGATCACCCCAGAAGGAAAAACCACCAGCGCCATCAAGTGGGCCAATGAACTGAAGATCAATTACACCCCATCACTGATCTTCTTTGATAATTCGGGTAAAGAGGTGTTTCGCACCGAGGCCTACCTGAAAGCCTTCCATATACAATCGGTGCTGGATTACGTCTCATCCGCTGGCTACAAAACCCAGCCCAGCCTGCAGCGCTTTATCCAGGCTCGCGCTGCGGCCATAGAGGCCAAAGGCGGGCATGTCGACTTGATGGAATAGGAGCAGAAAATGAAATCACTGAAATACAGTTTACTCGCCATGCTCATTGCCTTATCTGGCTGTGTCACCGTGGGTGAAGAGTTCCCGGTCAATAAGCTGGAAACTATTCAGAAAGGCCAAACCAAGACAGAGGTTGCGAAGATATTCGGCCAACCCTGGCGGGTTGGCAAGGATATGGGTTATCGCACCTGGACCTACGTACATTACAAAATTTCACTATTTGGGGAACAAAAGACACGAGACCTGGTCATAAGATTTGATACTGCGGACAAAGTCGTATCGTTTACCTTCAATTCCACCTACCGGGAAGATGAACACCTGTAGGCAATTTCGGCCCCGGGCATCTGTCCGGGGCTTTTTTCTGAGCTATACAAACATGTAGCCCCAAATCCATTTCAGGTTCAGATTTTCAATGTCTTGTGGCGGAAGTGTTGCAGCGATTTTTTCTGGATCGCGGAACATATTACGGATGACCGGCTTGGCCATCTGTCGGCCATACTGATCCTGATAACAACTTACCTTCGGTTTAGAGGCATGGGCCCCTCGCCCTATGACGACGCCAACATAACCATCCGAGAGTTTGACAAACGTACCTGGCGGGTAAACCCCCAGCTCCTTGATAAACTGCAGGGTCAGCTCTTCATTCAGGGCGGTACCTTTGCCCTGGAAAAAACGCTTTAATACCGAGCTACTGAGATCCGCCTTTTTATAATTTCGATCCGAGGTCATGGCACTATACCGATCCGCCAGGGCGATTATCTTGGCCATCTCCGATATTTGATGCCCCTGTAAACCTTTCGGATAGCCTGTGCCATCTTCATTTTCCTGACACTCCAGTACCGCACGCAACCAGTCCTCATCCTTCACCCCTACCCGCTGCAGCAAATCAAAGCTCTTTTGTGGATAAGACTGGATCAGCGTCCTCTGTTCGATACTCAACGGCTGGGTCTGGCTGTGCAAATCCTCCTGCAGACGAGCCACGGAGAGGTGCTTGCTCAATGCCGCTGATGCTAATGAAACCGACTGCTCTGCCGTGTACTGACGGGCTTGTGCCACAACCAGTGCCAGTATCGCCACATGCAAGGGATGCAGCTCCGTATAATTCCCTTCATGGTATAGGTGTGCGATGCCGATACACGCATCAGGCTCAGTATCAACATAGCGATAAATTCGCTCAGCTAACTTCTGTATACGTTCAGGTACTTCATGTGGTGAATCATAAATCGCACGCAAGACATTGCGCATACGCAATTCAAGATGATCGATTTCATCGAAAATATTACTGTCCAGCGGGGTAAGATCTGCAGAATCATCAAGGCCACCACCGATGCGAAAGATATCGCCTGACAGGCCAACGGTAACGAAATCTGCCTCAGATTTTAGAATGGTGCCCTTTTCTACCAGGATATTGTTTTTAGAGTCATAGATGTCCCAGCGCACCCGTTGACCTACTGCCAACTCGCTGCGCCTGATACGCGTCATTACAGGCTTCTTCCCAATAGCCATTCTGCCTCCAAAGGCCATGCCTGAGCATACTCAGGCTCGCCGACAATTTTAGATTGCAAAATGATTAAAATGGGATTAGACGTGAATGTCAATATATATAATAGGTGTACTAAGACTGATTAAATTACTGACATTCAGGGGAATCGGGGCTGCGTTTACAAAAATTTAGCTTTTCGGTCAGTTGGATAAGGTAAGTATCGCCATAAACGCGGGGCGCTTCCGGTTGCTTGGGCTCGGCTTGCTTTTCACGTAACAAAAACAAATCAGTTAATGAATAGTTCATGATAACCTCCACAACTCATAGTCATAAATTAGCTACGGTAATACTGCTCAAACTTTTCCAGTCCTTTAAAAGCCTTTTGATCATTTTCTTCCTGGCTGAAATCACGATATGCACGTGAGGCTTGTGGTACACGAATGGCAACAACGGCACGCTTTAAATGAGGGTTTTGCCAGTCGATATCTTCAGCGACTAATACGCCTAACTGTTTAACCAAACTATCGATAACACTCATGATGTTCTCCACAAAAATGTCATTGCTCTTGAGTTATACTATCGGCGCTTTAGGCAGGAATGTCAGTAGCAAATGTAAACTCACAGTAAATATTGTGTAAAAATAAGATATTATTTTGTTCGCAATTTTATCCGTTAACTTTGATGTCAACATCATGTCGAATGCAGCGTATTTGTTGTGACATTATTTACAATTAAACGGATTAAACCCATACTGCATCACTTGTAATCTTATACTCTTAAGTCATCATTTAATGGTCTCATGATAATGAATAATGCGCTAACAATTCGAAACCTGCATAAAACGTATGACAATGGTTTTCAGGCTTTGAAAGGTATCGATCTTGAAGTAAAACAGGGTGACTTCTTTGCACTTCTGGGACCCAATGGTGCCGGTAAATCCACCACCATAGGCATCATCACTTCACTGGTAAATAAATCGGAAGGCGATGTATCCATCTTTGGTTATGACCTGGATACGCAGGCAGAGCTGGCTAAGCAACAGATCGGCCTGGTTCCTCAGGAGTTTAACTTTAGCCAGTTTGAACCGGTTGAAGAAATTTTAATCAACCAGGCCGGCTATTACGGTATCCCCCGACAAACGGCCAAAGAGAAAAGCGACCATTACCTGAAGCAACTGGACTTATGGGAAAAGCGTAAAACTATCGCCAGAAACCTGTCTGGCGGTATGAAAAGAAGACTGATGATCGCCCGGGCATTAATTCACGAGCCTCGGTTATTGATCCTGGATGAGCCTACTGCCGGTGTTGATATAGAGATCCGCCGCTCTACCTGGGAATTTTTGACCAAGATAAACGAGCAAGGTACCACCATCATCCTTACCACCCATTATCTGGAAGAGGCCGAGCAACTGTGTAAACACATGGCAATTATTAACCGTGGACTGATTGCCGAACATAGTTCGATGTCTGAGATTCTAGCGCGCCTGAAGGTGCAGACATTTGTCCTTACCTTACAGGAAGCGGTGACCCATTCGCCGAATATACCGGAGTTTCATCCCAGACTTATAGATGAACACACCATCGAAGTCGTTGTAGAAGAACAACAGGGATTAAACAGTTTATTCGAGGCCCTGGCCAAACATAACCTGCATGTCAGCAGCTTCCGTAATAAATCAAACCGCTTAGAAGAGTTATTCCTGCAATTGATTGATAACAGCGATAAACATCAGGAGACTAATGCATGAACCTGCAACAACAGCTCACCGCATTTAAGACCATCCTGATCAAAGAAATGTTGCGCTTTCTGCGTATTTGGGTGCAAACCATTTTACCGCCCGCCATCACCACGGGACTATATTTTATAATATTCGGTAACCTGATAGGCGAACGTATCGGTGATATGGATGGAATACGGTATATTGACTTTATCATTCCCGGCCTGATTATGATGACCGTGATCACCAACTCTTACGCCAATGTGGTGTCGTCATTTTATGGCGTGAAGTTCCAACGCAGTGTTGAAGAGATGCTGGTCTCACCGATGCCCAATTACCTTAGCCTGCTGGGCTTGACCGACGGAGGTGTGGCAAGAGGTTTAATTGTCGGCATTGTTGTCACATTGATCTCCTTCCTGTTTTCCAGCGAGATAGGCTTTGCCCACCCAGTATTAACCCTCGTTATTGTCATTCTGACTGCAATCCTGTTTTCACTGGCAGGGTTTATTAATGCCGTATATGCACAAAGCTTTGATGACATTTCTATCATCCCAACCTTTGTGTTAACCCCGTTGACCTATCTGGGCGGTGTTTTCTACTCCATTTCCCTGTTACCGGAGTTTTGGCAAACGGCTTCACTCGCCAACCCAGTGTTATACATGGTGAATGCCTTCCGTTATGGCATTCTCGGCATCAGTGATATCAATATAGGCACAGCGCTACTAATCATACTGGGCTTTATTATTGCCCTGTTCAGCTTCAGCCTGTCGCTATTGAATCGCGGTATCGGCATCCGAAATTAATTTTTTTACTTTCGGGCTAGTAATCCGTATCAGGATATCGTAATATTCCCGCGCTCGTTAATGACGAGCACCGGAGCGGTAGTTCAGTTGGTTAGAATACCGGCCTGTCACGCCGGGGGTCGCGGG
>JABURU010000322.1 GCA_014762485.1 Gammaproteobacteria bacterium
GTCCACCTGCATCTGCAGCAGAAACTCTTCACGGCTTACCAAGGCCCAGCGAAAGTGTCGCACCAGCTCATCCAGGTGATATTTGACCACCCGGTAAAGATTCACCAGATCGCCGTTGATGTCGTTGATCACCTCCACCTTGCTGGGCTCCTTCATAAAGAAGATCGCCGCTCCGCCGGCAAAAGGCTCGACATAGGTTTTATGTCCGTTGATATAAGGCAGGATAAATTTAGCCAGGCGACGCTTGCCGCCCATCCATGGCACGATGGGTTTACTCATTGGAGACTCCTTTGCTTCCTGTAAACTTGTGTAAAATAGATTTACAAGGCATGATCCCCAGTCCTCGCGCGAGGAGGGGAGCCTTGGCTGGTTACAAAGGAGTATCTTTGTCGCCGGCGGCGTCCAGGGTGTTGGCGCACCCTGGCGTCGCTCCTTTTTTATTCTTCGGTTACTTCGATCTTGTACTCGTCGAACTTCACCACCTCAAAGCCGATCCATTCGTTCAACTCTTCGAAGCGCGCCTGCAGCGGCATCAGCTCGTTACGGTTAAACACCTTTGACACTTTGAAGACATCACCAAAGCCGCCAGTGTTATTGGGTACCAGACTCATTAATTCAACCGGTACCCGGTGAGACGCGAGCACATCATCGCGGCTAATATTCTTAATATTGAAAAATTCATCCTTGGCCTGCACCTCGGCGATCGGCAGGATCTGGATGCCATCCTTCTTGCCGCCAGGAGCATACAAAAACATATTGCGGAAATTGCCGGGGCCTTTGGAATCACGCAAGGCCTGGCGGATGGCATCGATATCGTTCTCTTTATGCAGGGCATCGTTCATATACATAATGAAGCCGGCATGAGTGCCGTTGTCATAATAGCGGCGCCGGAACAGGGTGGCCGATTCATTTAACCAGGCAGACTGCAGGCCGGCCAGGTAACTCGGCACACCATAAAACTCCTGATTCACGTCGTAATCTTTCAAGTGAAAAATGCTGCCGGCTTTAAACTCGTGCCTGTCATAGTAGTTAGGCACAAAGAGATACTGACCATCCTTAGCGCGCCGCATGTACTTACCTGGTGAATGTTTAAATCGCAAGGTGTTGCCCAGGACATTGTCGACCTTCTCCAGGTAACCATTCGCAAAGACCAAAAAGTCCATCGCCCAGGCAGTGAAATCAGCCCGCCCCAGCCACTTGTTTGGCTTATAGCTGCTGCTGATAATATTTCGCTTCACCTGCAGTGCGCTGGAGTGGTGAGGGTTTGCGTTTAATGATTTCGCCAGGCCATTTAGATCCACTGGTGGCTGGTAATATTCACCGTTCCAGTAAGACTGGAACATACCCATAATATCGACACCATTTAGAACCGGCTCGGCCTCACCAAAACCAAACGCCTCCCAGTCTGATTCTGACGGTTTAACTTTATCGTTCATTAGAAAATCTCCACGATTGATTGGTTAGTGCCGGTGCTGCCTGGCAGCGGCTCATTAAACAGTGCATGCATCACGGCCCAGGCAAAGTCGCCATGGCCACTCTCTTCTGATCTCACCGCCTCATAGGTCACCGCTTTTTGTGAAGGCGTGATCGTTTTACGAATAGACATAAAGGCCGAGGCGATGATCTTGTCTCCAGCATCGAACTCGAGGCGGCCATTACTGATCACACTTTGTGCCTTGAGCACCATGCGAGTTTTAACTTCCGGGTTATAGTTAATGCGTCGAACGGTAGGGAAGAACACCTCCACCATGTCACAGACACCTATACCGATGGCATTGTTATCAATGGCAATGTGCTCGACGTTATATTTTTCGGTCAGCTTCTTGATCACCTCGGCCTGCTTGTCGAGGCCGATGTTGTTAAGCCGTATCTTTTCAATAATGCGGAACTTGCCACCCTCAACCGCCGGTGGGGCGACGACAACGATGGCCGCATCATCGCGCGTGCGTGACGGGTCGTAACCTATCCATACCGCGCGATCAGAAAACGGTCGAGGGGCGAACGGCTTCCAGTCCTTCCAGTGCGCCCAGGCATCAATCATGCAGTTTTGTAACATCGACAAGGTAAACACCGAGGAGGTGTCATCGATAAAGATACACATCAACAGGTTATTAAACTCATCGTCACTGTACTCGATGCGCAGCTGCTCGATATCAAACAGATCACAACCACCGGCGAGGGCGTCCATCACCGTGACCACCTGTCGCCACTGCCCATCCTCACACAAGCGGCCGTCTTTTAGAGCCTTATGCGAGACATCCAGCTTGATGTGCTTATCCTTTGGTCGGCCCCGGTTATAGTGAGCCCCAGACCAGAAAGGATAGGCCTCGTGGGTTAAGGCTGATGGCGTCGAGATGTATGTCTGCCGCCACTTCCTATGCATGGCCATGCCACTGGCCACCTTACGAAACTCCTGGAACTTAGGGATCCAGAAGTACTCATCCATATAGACGTTGCCATGGTAAGACTGCGCGGTGCGGGCATTGGTGCCGAGGAAGTAGAGCGTCGCCGATCCGTTGTCGGTGTTAATGGTGAGTGGATCACCCTTAAGCTCTATATCCAACACCTCCTGGATAAACTGCAGGATGTATAACTTAAATACATGCGCCTGGGCCTTAGAGGCCGAGAGAAATATCTGGTTGCGGCCGGTGGTAATGGCATCGATTAAAGCCTCGCGTGCAAAATACCAGGTAGCACCAATTTGTCGCGACTTTAATAGATTGCGAATGCGGTGTTTTTCACCGGCCTCATACCAGTCACGCTGGTAATCAAACAGGCTGTCATGAAAGGCATCAACCAGGGCCTGGCACTGATCCTCATCGAGGTAGTTTTTCGGCCGTTTCTTCTTGCGGCTTTTATTCCGCTCTTTCAGTTTAGGGTTAAGATCCGACTCCTTACCGGTCTGGTCATGCTTGCGTACGCGAGAGGTGCGCTCCAGGGCCTGGGTCAATGTTTCTATCTCGCGCAGATCCTGGTCGGTTTTATTTTCCTTACCGATTAGTTGCACCAGGCGCGCATCGATCGAAGTTTCCACCCGCTGGATCACCGGCGTGGCATCCCAGCTGTCACGACGCTTCCAGGAATGGACCGTCGTCGGCTTCTCACCCAGTAGGCGGGCGATCTCTTTTACCCGGTGCCCCTGAAAATACAGCAGCTTGGCATCGGTGCGATTGTCATACAGTGCTTCACTCATGCAGCCAAGGGTAAGCCCTGCGTTAAAGTGATGAATCTGCTTTCAGTGTGATAGCTCGGCTATCACATTAAAACGCGTTGATTAATATCGTGTGCTCGACGACCCTCGGCTTCATCTACTACGGGAAAACAGCCGAGTACTTTGCCATGAAACTGAAAACCAAATTTACCCGCGTCGCTGTTGAAGGCGACACCATCGACGGACGTGAAATCACTCGCGAACAGATCCAGCAGATGGCTGATAGTTACAACCCCAAGCGATACGCTGCACGCATCTGGCCTGAACATTTCCGCGGCCTGATTCCCGGCGGCCCGTTTGACGCCCTGGGTGATGTCACCGCGCTAAAGGCCGAAGAGATCAGCGACGTCGACGAGTTAAAAGGCAAGCTTGCCCTGTACGCGCAAATGGAACCCACCGAGCAGCTGATCAAGATGAATAAGGCCTCGCAAAAGGTCTTTACTTCCATCGAGATGATTACCAATTTCGCCAAATCCAACGAGGCCTACATGGTTGGCCTGGCGGTTACCGACACCCCGGCAAGCCAGGGAACCGAGATGCTTGCCTTCGGCGGTGAGACGGGCGATGTCATCGCCGGCGCCGAACACGCCGCCGTGTTGGAGATGGAAACCGAGTCCACGGAAGAGGAGGCAGGGAAGCCTTCACTATTTAAGCGAGTGATGGAGGCGATGAGCAAAAAAGAGCGCAGCGACGACGAGCGCTTTAGCGACATTAATAGCGCGGTCGAAGAGATCGCCAAGTTTGCCACCGAGCTGGAATCGCGTTTAAGCGACAGCGAGGAAGCGTCAAATCCATCAACCGAGGCCTTCGATGCACTGAAGTCTGAGCACGAGTCCTTAAAAGAACAATTCACCCAGCTTATGGAAAAGCTATCGGCAACGGAAGACGGTAACCATTCCGACCGCCCTGCCGCTGATGGTGGTAGCGGTCAAGCCGTTGCCGACTGCTAACCAGGTTAGGAAACCAGGAGTTAATTAACATGAAGAACCCAACCCGCGTAAAGTACAACGAATACCTTGCCCAGCTTGGTGAGCTAAACGGCGTTGAAGATGTAACGAAAAAATTCGCCGTCTCCACACCTATCGAGCAAAAGCTAGAAGAGAAGATCCAGGATAATTCTGCCTTCTTGCAGCGCGTTAATATTGTGCCAGTAGATCAGCAGCAGGGTGAAAAGCTAGGCCTGGGCGTGAGCGGCACCATTGCCGGCACTACTGATACCAGCACCACGGATCGTGCGACCCAGGACATCACCAACCTGGATGACATCGGTTATCTGTGTACGCAAACCAACTTCGACACTCATGCAACCTATTCCAAGCTGGATATGTGGGCCAAGTTTAAAGACTTCCAGCTGCGTATGCGTGATGCCAATATCAAACGCGTCGCACTGGACCGACAGCTGATTGGCTGGAACGGTACCAGCCGTGCCGCCACCTCCGACCGAGTTACCAACCCCTTGCTGCAAGACGTGAATATCGGCTGGCTGCAAAAGCTGCGTGACGCCGCCCCGGCTCGCGTACTGACCGAGGTGGTTGCCCTGTCTGGTCAGGTAAAGGTTGGTGCTACCGGCGATTATAAAAACCTGGACTCACTGGTTTATGACTCCGTTGGTAACCTGATGGACCCCTGGTGTGCCGATGATACCGAGCTGGTCGTCATCCTTGGCCGCGAGCTGATGGCCGACAAGTACTTCCCGTTGATTGAAACCCACGGCGGAACACCGTCCGAAAATCAGGCGCTGGACATGATGATCTCCGGCAAGCGTGTCGGCGGCCTGCAGGCTGCCCAGGTACCAGGCTTCCCGGCCAATAGCCTGGCCATCACCCGCCTGGATAACCTGTCGATTTACTACCAGGAAGGCACTCGTCGCCGCCAGCTGGTGGAGAACGCGAAACGTGATCGCATCGAAGACTATAACTCGGTAAACGAGGCCTACGTGGTCGAGGATTACGGTTATATGTGCGCAGTGGAAAACATTACTCAAGTCTAATGAGTACCCCAGCACAGCGACATAGAGAGCGGATCGAGAAACAGGTGGCCGATAAAAAGGTCACCTGCTCGACCTGCCCTTATAAGGATCGAGGTTATTTCCTTCGCTTATTCCTAGCCTTATTAGGGAAGTCATAATGAGTACTCCAGCAAAAAGACATTTTGAGCGCGTCACCGCCGAACAGCAAAATCTTAAAGATGCGAAACATGGCCACGGCCAACCCACCGGGGATCAATACGAACTCATGCTGATGCAACTGCAGCAGCACAAGCAGCGCCTGAAAGATATTCAGAGCCAGGAACAAAAGGCCAAGGTCAAGGCAGAAATCCTGCCTGAATATGAAGCCTATGTTAAAGGCGTACTGGAATCCGACAGCGGCCTGCAGGATGAAGTACTCCTCACCATCATGGTGTGGCGCATCGATGCCGGTGACCTATGGGGCGCTCTGGACATTGCCAAGTATGCCCTGCATCACAAGCTAGTCACCCCGGAACGCTTCAATCGCGATACCGCGACATTGATCGCAGAAGAGGTGGCCGAGTGGGCCCTGAAACAAGATCAGCCCGTTGATAGCAGCCTGTTGCAACATACCGATCACATTACCGTTGATCAGGATATGCCGGACGAGGTGCGTGCCAAGTTGCACAAGGCCCTCGGCCTGTCACTGGAAGAGAAAGAGCCCACCGAGGCACTAAGACACTTTAAACGCGCCCTGGAGTTAAACGATAACTCCGGGGTTAAGAAGATGATCGAGCGCGTCGCGCGGGCGATAAAAAACGCCGCCGACACTTAACCGAGTTACCCCCCCCAGCGGGCCGGTGCGAGGGGAGAGGCTTCGGCCAACACCCTCACACCGCCACCCGCGCCTAACGAGTAGGGACAGATGGTATTTAAGGCGTCAAACGATCCAAACAACACCCGCAACCAGACGATCGATAATCTGGATTTTTATCCAGCCATCGATGTCGCTAAATTCCGTGACGCTACTCGCCTGCAGGACACCGTGACCGATGGTCGCGTGGTCGAGGCCTTGCGCACCTCTGTGATGGACATCAATCGCGAGCTGGCCAGCTGGCGCACCACCCAGGAGGAGCAGGGGTATACCACCCTGGCGGAGGTACCCGCCGATGATTATGGTCCCGATGCACAGAACCCGTTATCCGAATACAGCCACTTTTATCTGGTCGCCGTCTACTCCAGCGCCAAGGCCTTATTGATCGAGTTCTATAACGACATAGACACCAGCGAAGAAGGTCTGCGTCGGTTTGTTGGTTTTGAAGCGACTAAGGACGTCTACCTGCGCGAAGCCCGCGAGGCTATTCGCAACATCCTCGGCACCAACCATGCCACGGTCGAGTTGATATGAGCGAGCAAGTGTTAAGCCTGCAAGGGGATACGGTAGACAAGGTCTGTCACCGTCACTATGGCCATACTAGCGGTGTAGTTGAGCAGGTACTGGAAGCCAATCCTGGGCTGGCAGCTTATGGCCCGGTATTACCTGTTGCGACCCGCATAATTATGCCGGAAGCGCCGGACACAACAACCGATACAACGATAAACCTGTGGGATTAAAAAAGAATGGAAGCATTAGAAGATCAGCCATCGGTATTTGAGCGTCACATGCAGACGGTCGTCGTACTTTGTATTGCCACCCTACTGGTATGGATCACCTTCACCACCAACGAATCGAGCAAAGAGATCGTGCGCCTGCAGGAGCAAGTCCGCGCCCTGGTAGAACGGCTGGACACCCAGGCCGGCAACACGACCAGGCTTACCAACTTAGAAACGAGAGTTTCTATCCTTGAAGACAGAATGAGGCTCACAAAATGAGCGAACTACGCGACGCAATCATTAACGACATCATCAATCGCGAAGGCGGTTATGTGAATGATCCTGCCGACTCCGGTGGCGAGACCATGTACGGCATAACCGAAGCGGTGGCCAGGCATTATGGTTACGAGGGCGAGATGGAAGACATGCCACGCGAAGTGGCCGAGGCGATCTATGCCAACCTTTATTGGAATCCATTACACCTCACCAGTATCGAAACGATGAGCGAACTGATCACCGAGGAGCTGGCCGACACCGCCGTGAACCAGGGCGTAAAGCGGGCCGCGACATTTTTGCAGCGCAGCCTTAATGTCCTGAACAATCGCGGCGAACTATACATCGACCTGATCATCGATGGCGATGTCGGCCCGGCCACGTTACGTGCCCTGGGAGAATACCTGGGCCATCGCGGGCAGGAGGGCGAGCAAGTACTGCATCGCATGCTTAACAGCTTGCAAGGGGCTTTTTATGTCGAGCTGGCCGAGCGTCGTGAGAAAGATGAAAAGTTTATCTATGGCTGGTACCGCGCCAGGGTGAGTTAACCAGGAGGCATCATGGACACCGAAAAGCACAAGCAGCTGGCCGAGATCATAAACGCCTACCGGATCATCCCGCGCCTGTTGTTATTAATGTACGGTCTGGTCTGTTATGACGTTTATCAACTCGCCACCGACCCGGGCGCCACCGAACTGCAGGCCTCCTTCGCCAAGTTTATCTGGGGTGGCGCGACCGTGTGGATGGGTTTTTATGCCGGTACCGGAGGTAAGAAATGATCCAGGGAATTAAACAGAACCTGCTCGCCATCCTTGCCGTGGTGATCATCCTGTTACTGCTGATAGTGGTTTACCAGGGCAACAAGATCGACACGTTGTCTATTAGCATTAGCGAGAAAAAAGCCTTCCTGGAATTAAAAGAGGGCGAGGCCAGCGAGCTGCAAAAGCAAATCGAAACGCAG
>JABURU010000360.1 GCA_014762485.1 Gammaproteobacteria bacterium
GATTACACTGATGTCTTTCCGACACTTACAGCTCTTGAAGTCAGAGTTATTTCGGAAAAATCTTCAATTGTTGTTATGTGCGAGAGGGCTGATAGTAATTTTCTGATTGTTGGTATCGAGTTCGATGAAAGATCTAAGCATTTTATTCATTTTGGGCTCGGTCTATTTTCTAGTAAAGAAGAAGCCCGTGAAGCTCTTTTCGCTAAAAGTGAATCAACTAACTTTTGGTCAGAAGGGTATGCTAACTTCGGAATATGACTAAGAAATAGTTAATATCTGTGGAGCGGCTTATAGTCATTCGCAGATATTAACTTATTAGTTATGAAAAGGTTTTTGGGATAGGATAAATCAAGCTTCAATAATCAGAATCTTATAGATTGTCCATTTTGGTTTTTGAAACTACGCTGTTTGCTACTGTTAACTAAAAGAGGTATTTAACATGGCAAAGCAGGCAACAAAAAGCATCCTTTCTTCGTTTACTCTTTCTGATTCACAAAAGCAGAAAGTTGTTGATAAGCCCACTGAGCGTCGTAATAAACTGTTGGGAAAACTTGATGAGCAGATTCTGGCAGCAGAAGCAGCATTAAATGGCGAAGAGTACTTTGGTACTAAGACAGTGACTGAAGTAGACGAAGACGGTACACGAACAAGTACTACAGTCCCGAAACGTGTGATCAAATGGTTTTATACAAATAATGGATCAGAATGGTTGTTAGAGCTTAAGTACGGTAATAGGGTACTGCCACTAGCAAAGGATAAAACGGCTATTGTTGTAGGTGACTTAGAAAATATGGTTCCCGTACTTAAACAAGTGAAAGAAGCAGTAGCTGCGAATGAGCTAGATAACGCGATTGAGGCTGTTTTGAGTAAAAAGTAATTGGTTTTAACCACCTTTCTACCAAGTTGGTACTTGGTTTTAATGTGCACGAAAAATTTACCATTACTCTCACACGCAATTTACAATATAATTGCGGCAAATAGCACAAAACCGTGCACTTTTTAGTGCGCCGCAACTCATATAGGACACGCAATTATCATGCAATTACAAACTAACGCAAATAAGCCATTGATTGTAAATGTAAAAATAATGGCGTGTTATTGAGTGGGAATAAGGAATCATTCCTGTAGCTCATAAAAAAGGCGACTCAAGGTCGCCTTTTTTGTGTGTTAAAACAGGTTACTCCAGCAGGTTTATGTGTCTTTCGATTTCCTGCAGTAATAAGGCCACCTGTTCACTCAACTGGCTGGCCAACTGCATCGAGTCGGGCTCATTATTCTTGGCGCTAAGTTCGGTCTTTTCTGCCAGCGCAAAAACCGATTCGGCCATGATATTGCCTGCCGCCCCTTTTACTCGATGAGCCAGGAAGGCAATGCTTTCCAGGTCTTCAGTATTAACGGCGGCGTTTAAATCAGTAGCCGCTGTGGAGTGGCCAGCAAGTAATGAGTGAAATAATTTGATAATGAACTCATCCCGTCCCGGAAATCGTGCTTGCAAACCTTCTATATTGATCATGCATACGTGCCTATAGCAAGAAATGATACTGGCTATTCATACGACAACTCTGATAGCTGTTGTCGTAAAAACATATATCTTTAAATAAGATACTGAACTGTACGTTTAAATAGTCATTACCACTGAGCATATATAATCATATTTAATAAATCCTATCCTGGCTCAGGCTTTAACACTCTTTTTACCGGATTTACCATTTTTATTGTGTGAATAACCCATTCAGGAGACAATATTTTCCACTAGGGTATTTTCGAGCGATTTAATTCGCAGGACAATATAATGTGATATCCAATTTTTTGCTCAATGCTACTTATTGCGTAGAGTGTTTTATTTTGCAGGTGAATAAATGACGATGAAGGTAGGTATTAACGGATTAGGGCGCATGGGGCGTCTAGGTTTACGTGCAGGCTGGGATAAGCCTGAACTGGAATTTGTTCAGTTCAATGAAACAGCGACCGATGCCGAAGGCACGGCGCATTTGCTTAAATTTGACTCGGTGCATGGCATTTGGGATCACGATTGTTCCTTTGATGGTAATAAAGTGATTATTGACGCTCAAGAGATCGCCCACAGTTCCAATGAAGCCATTTCTGATACTGACTGGAGTGGTTGTGACATCGTCATCGAGGCCACCGGCAAGTTTCGCAAAATAGAACAACTACAGAGCTATTTTGATCAGGGCGTGAAGAAGGTGATTGTCGCCGCACCAGTAGATGGTGCCCTGAATATCGTCTACGGCATTAATGACCATCTTTACGATGCTAATCAACATCACCTGTTAACCGCCGCCTCCTGTACCACCAATTGCCTGGCGCCCGTGGTAAAGGTGATGAATGAACGGGTCGGTATCCAGCATGGTATGATGACGACGATACATGACATTACCAATACCCAGACGATTGTCGACAAGGGTCATAAAGATTTACGCCGCGCCCGTGCATGTGGTCAGTCTTTGATCCCAACCACCACGGGTTCGGCCAGGGCCATCACCAAAATCTTCCCCGAGTTGGAAGGCAAACTCAATGGTCACGCGGTGCGCGTGCCGTTATTAAACGCCTCGTTGGTAGATTTTGTGTTTGAAGCCGCGCGTCCGGTAACGGAGGAAGAGATTAACAGTTTCTTTAAACAGGCAGCAGAAGAGGGGCTAAACGGCATACTTGGCTATGAAGAGCGGCCATTAGTTTCGGTTGATTACAAGGATGATCCACGTTCCGGTGTTGTTGATGCTCTGTCGACCATGGTGGTGGATGGCACACAGGTTAAAGTCATGGCCTGGTATGACAACGAGTGGGGTTATGTGAATCGCATGATGGAGCTGGCACAAAAAGTTGCCGCTAGTATGTAATATGTTAAGGCGGCGAAAGTCGCCTTTTTATTTGAAAAAAGAATAATGAGCGATATCGACTTAGTCATAAAAGCGTCCAAAAAGCTTGAATATTTACTGTCCAGACAACTCGGCGCCAGAGGTAAGGGGCTGCATCAAAAACTCAGTAACGTGGAGAGAAAGCTTTCGTCATCACTGGTAAAGCGCCTTCGTTATATCGCTACCGTTCGCAACAAGCTGGTTCATGATAATGAATATAACAAGCTGGACGATAAACGCGGTTTTAAACGCGCGGTGAAGCAGTCTGAAAAAGAGTTAAAAGTGCTCAACCGTAAACCGGCGAAACGATGGCTATTCGGGCTGGTGTTTGTACTGTTACTACTTGCCTTGTTATTGGCTTCCCCATTGCTCCAGTTTTGGCATGAATAGCAAGTAAATTCCACATAGCAGTATCAGGCCACCAAATCCATACTTGTGATACAGGGTATCCAGTATCACTTCACTATGATTCGAAGGATCAAAATAGATGGTGACATGATCGCCGGGTTTAAAATCGTGCCAGGCCGAGCTCATCTGTGCCGGGATTTGAAACACCTGACCATCATAGCGAAACCTTACCAGCGGTGCATCGGTACTACCTGAAGTGCCACGAACATTCTGGCTACGCTCTTCATAGCCGATAACCGTACCCGTTAGTGTCTCCCCGTAATAAATCACCTTCAGGTTGAGGTAGAGTAGAAAGCCGCCAGCGAGGATGAAGAATAACCCCAGGCTGATAATGAAATGTTTACCCTTTTGTGTCATGACAGGTAATTAATGTGACGGCTGGATTAGCCATGTGTTCTTAACCAGGAAAGTACTTGCTCGGCACTTTCGTTTGGTGGAAATACAGGGTAAAAGGTTTTGACGATGACGCCATTTTCCACAATTAATGTGATGCGCTTATATAGTTCCATACCTGTCGCCATAAAAGTGGGTAACTGTAGCGACTTATTTAAGCTAAGGCTTTGATCGCTTAGCAATTCAAAAGGCAGCTGCAAGCGTTCTTTTGCTTCCTGTTGGTAGCGGGTACTTTGGGCGCTAAGCCCAAATACGTGAGTATCCAGAGACTTTAGCTCGGAATAATGATCTCTAAAGCTGCATGCCTGGGGAGTGCATCCTCTCGCACCTGGTATGTCATCCCAGCCCTCGGGTAACGGCGTACCTGGTTGTCCTGTCATCGGGTAGACGTAGATAACAACATATCCCTGTAACAGGTTAAATAAAACCGTTTCATTACTTGTCGCAGTGAACACAATATCCGGCAACGACATACCTTCAAGGTGATCGGCCGCACCATCATCCTCGGGAATTGGCAGGTTATCTGGAGTTTCGTTTAAGCTCATAGGTTCATTCCTTTGGATGTATAACGTGAGCAGAGTAGAGTTAGAGTCCTGTTTGATATATCTTTTCTAGCAACTTCTCGTAATTCACTTTTTACTTATACGATATATCCGTCCACTCTGGTATGCCGCTACATAGATCTCTCCGGCTTCGTCTTCGCCGAAGGTGCTAATTAATAATCCGTCATCATCAAAGTAATCTATCGCCAGGCTTAACAGGGACTGTGGTTCGAAGAGAGTTTTTTGTGCCACGACTTCACCATCTTTATAACGTAAGCCCCAGATGGCCTGGCTGACAAAGTCACCGTAGATATACACACCGCATAGTTCAGGGAACTGTTGTCCGCGATAGACATAGCCACCGGTAATCGATGCACCTATCTCATGGTCATAACTGTATATAGGGTAGGTATAACCGTGTTTATCACAGTTGGGATCCACTCCCGGTGTGCAGATGGGGCCTTCCATCACACGCCAGCCATAGTTCAGGCCTTTATTGATGATATTGATCTCTTCTACTTCATCCTGGCCAACATCGGCGGCATATAAGTCACCATTTTTACGATCAAAGGAAAAGCGCCATGGATTTCTTAAACCATAGGCCCATATCTCGGGCCGGGCATTGGTTGTGGTGATAAACGGATTATCAATCGGGATGGCGTATTCATTTTTACCCGGTTGTCTATCCACATCAATACGTAGGATTGAACCTAGCAAAGTGTCTAGTTTTTGCCCGTTGTTATGCGGATCATCGCCGGCGCCACCATCACCCATCGCGATATAGAGATATCCATCGGGGCCAAATGCCAGTTGACCGCCGTTATGATTTCCCCAGGGTTGGGATACCGTTAACAGTATGCGTTCACTGCCAGGCTTGGCCAGGCCGGTGATGACCTGGAACTCGGATACCACGGTATATAGCTGGTCATTAAGCTCGGTGGTGTAGTTAACATAAAACTGACCATTAGCTTTGAAGTTTGGATGAAAGGCCAGTCCCAGTAACCCGCGTTCACCGCCGTCAACCACCCGGTCATGAATATCGAGGAAGGGCTGTTTGACTAATTGGTCATTGTTGATTTCACGGATGCGTCCTTCCTGCTCTACTACGAACAGGCGGCCGCTGCCATCGTTGGCATGGGTAATGGTTACAGGGCTGTCCAGGCCCTCGACAACCTTAACGAGTTTTATGTCCGGTATAGCCTCTCCCAGCGCGTCACAGCTATTTGCCTGGACGGTCAGTGGTAGCAGAAGGGCGAGCAGCGAGGCGAAAATCGGTTTTATCATTGTTATGTCCGCATGATGTATTAAAGGCAGTATAGAAAATATCGCGCGAATCTGACAATCTACACTTGATAACAAAAATGTGATGATACCACCCAGGAGTCTGTAGAGGAGAACGAAGATGAAGCTTTACCGTAAACTGGCCATATTGATCCTGTGCTTGCCGCCATGGGCAATGGCTGAAGACGTGGTGAATATCAAAAATATCGGTATGAACCTGGCCAATGAAATCGCTCTGGAAGCCGTGAATGTATGCCGTCAATCCGGTTATAACGTCAGCGTGGTCGTGGTAGATAGAAACGGTATACAACGAGTGGCGGTGCGTGATGATTTAGCCATACGCTTTACTCTACAAATTGCGGAAGAGAAGGCCAATGCTGCAATTATGTCGGGCATTGATTCCAGTGCTTTTCGTAAAAACCGTAGTGATATTCGTCCCGAGATGAATCATGTGAAAGGTATACTGATGATGGAAGGGGGCGTGGTGATCCAGGCCGCGGGTTATCGCGTTGGTGCTATTGGGGTCAGTGGCGCACCGGGTGGTGACAAGGATGAAGTATGTGCGAAGAAGGCCATTGAAAAATTTTCCGAGCGCCTTGAGTTTGCCGAGTAAGCACTACTGCCTAATCACGTAGAGGCCGGCTCAAATCCGCCGGGCTGTTTTATGTCTGATTAACCTTCTGCCTGCTGGGAGCGTTGTTCTGATTCCAGTAACCAGCTATCCAGTAGCGGTTGTATTGTCTCTAAGTTGCTGTAGCCATGCGTTAGCACTTTGGCTTCGTGTTTATCTTGCATGATCAGGGTAGGAAAGCCTCGAACACCATATTGTCGCGTCATCTCAAAATTGCGTTGGGTCTTCTCATTTATCTCTGCCGATAACCATTGTTCAACAAATGTTTTTTTATCAATTTCAAACTCTTCCGCAATTGAGGCCAGGGTCTCCTGTTGAGTGATATCTTCGCCCTGCTGGTAAAATGCTTGCTGTAGACGAATAAAATAAGGAAACGTGGCTTGTGGATCGAGCTGGGGAATGGTTACCGCAGCGCGGCATGCCGGCTCGGTATTATAGACAAAACCTTCAGGTAGGGCATTGTCGAACTTAAATGGTTGAACGGTCAGTTTGTGTACATCATGCCAATGATGAAAGATTTCATCACGAGAAGCGGTGCTTAAGGCTTCTGTTGTTCCCGGTTGCAGGCCACCGACAACCAGAGAGATAGGTATGCGTTCACGGTATTGCGGAACGAGTTGTTCAATCACCGGGGCAAAGCCCCAACACCATGAACACATCGGATCGGCAAAGTACCAAAGTATTCTTTCCATTATCAAAAACCTGTATTAACACACTGTAAAAATAATAGAGCTATCCCGATAAAGGATAGCTCATGTTACTTGCTTGATAGCGCTTACTTAAGATTGTCCAGTATATTCACAATGATACTGGGCTCCAGTCGCGTGGTGTAATCAGCATCGATGAAGTCAAAAATGATTTCACGATTTTTTCCAATCACGTACGTTGCGGGTACTGGCAACTCAAAGCTGCCATCGCCATTATGTGCCGGGATATCGATACCAAACTTGTCATAAATAGGCTTCAGGCTTTCAGGCAGGGTAAACACCAGGCCAAACTCTCTGGCTATCTTGTTTTCCTGATCAGAGAGGATGTCGAAAGCCAGCTCATTCTTTTCGATGGTAGTCAAAGAATTATCCGGTGTTTGCGGGCTTACAGCTACCAGGCGGGCGCCACGTTCTTTAAACTCACCCAGGTGACTTTGTAGTTCACTCAGCTCCAGGTTACAGTAAGGGCACCATGCACCACGATAAAAACTCAGGATCACAATACTGTCATCAGTCAGGGATGAAAGTGAGAGTGATTCGCCATTTTGGTTTGATAGGGTAAAGTCTGGTGCAATATCACCGGCTTTCAGGCCCTGGTTCTCCAGATCCGTCGCTTTTAACTCGTCAGTAGCGCGATCCATTGTGTTGAGAATTTCTTCCGGCACCTTTTGCTTTTTTACTTCTTCATAAGCATTAATTTTAGCTAACAAAGTCATGATTCGAGCTTCCTTTAGGTAATTGAGTGATCGTTCAATAACAAGGTAGCAGTTATTGAGTGATTATTCAATATTTGTGCTACACTGTTTTTTAGTTCATTAAAATGGTGATATCGATGGCTCGGCCAGTAGAGTTTGAAATGGATACCGTGTTGCAAAAGGCTATGGATACCTTCTGGGAGCACGGCTACAGTGCGACTAGCATGAGCAACCTTGTGGAAGTTACTGGACTCAAACCGGGCAGTATTTACGCGGCTTTTGGCTCTAAGGAAGGCTTGTTTCTCAGTGCCATCGACAAATATGGGCAACGTTCTGTAAAACGTCTGCAGGCATTAATAGAGCAGGCGGACT
>JABURU010000010.1 GCA_014762485.1 Gammaproteobacteria bacterium
AGAAAGAGGCCGAATCCCGTATGGGAAAGAGCTTTGAATCGTTAAAACAGGAGCTGAAGAAGCTGCGTACGGGTCGATCTCACCCCAGCCTGTTAGACCATATTACGGTGGATTACTACGGTACCGATACACCATTAAATCAGGTGGCCAATATCAGTATTGATGATCCTCGTACCCTGGCGGTGGTGCCCTGGGAAAAGACCATGGTTCAGCCGGTGGAAAAGGCCATCATGAACTCGGACCTGGGTTTGAATCCTGCCACAGCAGGGGAAGTCATCCGTGTACCACTACCTCCGCTGACTGAGGAGCGCCGTAAGGACATGATCAAGCTGGTGAAGGCGGAAGGTGAGAAGGGCAAGGTGGCCATTCGTAATATCCGTCGAGATGCCAATGGTGACTTTAAGGATCTGCTGAAAGATAAGGAAATTTCTGAGGATGAGGCCCATGGTGCGGAAGACGATATGCAGAAATTGACGGACAAATATGTCGCCGAGGTTGATAAGGTTTTGGCGGAAAAAGAAAAGGATCTAATGGAGATCTAACCCGTAGGGTTACCGGCCAGGCCGGGGGGAAGTATGTCTGAGCAGGACGAAAAACAGGATTTACAGCGCTTTAGCACGTTGCCGCGCCATGTTGCCATCATTATGGATGGCAATGGTCGCTGGGCAGAAAAGCGTTTTATGGGGCGCATTGCCGGCCACAAGGCAGGTGTAGAGGCTGTACGCAGTGTGGTTCGTGCCTGTTCTGTTAGGGGGATAGAGGCCCTGACGCTGTTTGCTTTTAGTACCGAGAACTGGAAACGACCGAAAGACGAAGTCAGCTGGTTGATGGATATGTTCCTGACGGCGCTCAGTAAAGAGGTCAAAAAGCTGCATGAGAATAATATTCGCCTAAGAGTGATTGGCGATACCAGCGCTTTTTCGGATAAGTTGCAGCAGGCGATCAATAAGGCCGAGTCTCTGACACAGGACAACCAGGGGCTAAATCTTAATATTGCGGTGAACTATGGTGGTCGTCTGGATATCGCTATGGCGATGCAGAAAATTGGCCGCCGTATCGAGGCTGGTGAGCTGCGTGCTGATGAGGTGACGCCTGAACTGATCCAGCAGCATGTTTTTCTTGGTGATTTGCCGGAGCCGGATCTGTTTATTCGTACCGGTGGCGAAGAACGCATTAGCAACTTTTTGCTTTGGCAGCTGGCTTATAGCGAACTCTACTTCACCGATGTACTCTGGCCCGATTTTGATAACAAGGCCTTTGATGATGCCCTGGCGTCATTTGCTTCACGCCAACGCCGGTTTGGCCGAACCGGAGCACAGGTAGAGGAGATTAAACAGTGCTTGGACAACGCATAATAACCGCACTGATATTATTACCCCTGGCTATCTGGGGAATATTTGAGCTGACATCCGAACATTTTGCCCTTGTACTGGCCGTGGTATTTCTTATTGGTGGTACCGAGTGGTGCCGCATGGCCAAGTTTACGAAACTGATTGAGCAGATCGTTTTCATTGGCGCGCTAGCTGGGTTGATGTGGTATGGCTGGCTGTCGATGGGCAATAATGCAACGCTGAATGTCATCATCTGGGTTGCCGTACTCTGGTGGGTATTCAACATATTAATGGTGGTTCGCTATCCCCAGGCGACATCATTTTGGTATGGCAGTAAGC
>JABURU010000346.1 GCA_014762485.1 Gammaproteobacteria bacterium
AGATGGGTATAAGAGAAAGGATCACAGACCAGGCCGAGGCCGGCATCACCGCGGCCATGGCATCGGCGTGGCTTAACAGGCCGATCATAATCAACAGGCTGATGGCGATGAGACCCGCACCGATAAATACCATCACCGATTTGAAACGCCAGATCAGGTCGACGATATGCCCCAGTGGCATCTTCAGGGCCCAGGGGATATTGGCCCAGAACAGCAAGGCGGCAAGAAATTCGGCCGACAGGCCCAGATAATCCTTAACAAAAAAAGCGCCGACGATGCCGGTGAGGCCGGAGATACCATAGGCCATATACACCATCAACGGTGGCAAGTAAGAAAGACGAAACTCCCGTCCTAGTTCCAGTACATAGCGGTCTATCCAGTAATTAAATCTTTGGATCATCGATTTAGGGGCCTTCGATTATTGTTATGGTGTTTATCATATCACTATGGTACTGGTTGTGATGTAGGCCTTTATATCTCCTGCTGTATCTCTATTATTGGTAAATACATCAGCTGGTGTGTGAGCCCAGGGTGGTGAGGTTAAATCTGCGATAAACAAATGACTGGATCAGAGAGTGTGACTCCCAGATATTAGTCTATGATGGAGTGGTAAGTATAATACACGATTTGTCTCAGTAGAAAGGTAGAGACAGGATTGAGATATTATTATACGATTTGCCTCCCATAAAAAAGGCCAGTTTAATACTGGCCTTTTTTTGTTAATGGATTATTTATAGGCAACCGCAGCACTAGTCGGACCTGCTAGAGGTATAACATCAAAATGTTTAAAGCCGGCCTCACGGCACCATCCACGGAAGTCTTCACCGGTATAATCGAAGGCATCACCTAGTTCTATTAACATATTCAACGACATCAACATACCAAACAGGTTTTCACGTCGGGCATCATCGATGAGATTTTCGATCGCAATCAAAGCACCACCTTCCGGTAAAGCCTGGTAGGCTTTATTAATCAGTACCTTTTTCTTTTCCAGGTTCCAGTCGTGCAGAATATTCCCCATGGTGATCACATCGGCCTTAGGTAATTCATTGGTAAAGAAGTCACCGTCAACCACCTGGATGCGATCACTCATGCCGGCTTTGTCGACTTCCCTTTGAGCTAAGGGAGTCACGGGAGGGAGGTCAAAAGTAGTAAAGCTCAGATGTGGGTGTTGTTGTCCTACGATGCGTGATAGTAGGCCGAGGGCGCCACCGATGTCCGACACGGACTGGTAATTCTCAAAGTGGAACTTCTCTCCCAGTTGCTGGAAATTAGCGGCCTGGAATCCGGTCATCGCATCGAGAAACTCGCCGAGGCTAGCACTGTCTGCATAAAGCTCTTCAAACAAGGGTTTACCGTTGAGCTTGATCTCATTTTGCGGTTGTCCGGTCTTCAATGCTTCACCCAGATGATTCCAGAATCCAAATAGGCGATTGTTCAGCATCTCGGGCATTCCACCTATATAGGTGGGGCTATTTTTATTTAAGAAAGCCGAAGTATTTTGTGTGTTGGTGTATTTGCTTTCCTGTCCATCACCCTGTCGGTTAAGAAAACCTGATGCAACTAGTGAATCAAAGAAGTCATAAATACCTCTTGGATGAATGCCAAGTTTACTACCTAATTGTTTGGCGGTGAGTGCTTCATCACCAAGCTGGGTAAATAGGTCAAACTCGACTGCGGTCAACAACACCTTGGAGGACCAGAATGATGTGGCTGTCTGCATGATGTGTGCTGGATCAAGTTGCTGTTGTTCGGTTTGTGTGGACATAGGTGGAATCTGGGTTTGCCCATGATGGGTAATTTCCGTTCTCATTTTCTTATCTCCATATGTTTATGCAAGTGGTAGATAGAAAATAGTTGTCATGGATGGATGAATAAATATGCTTTTTGTTTATAGATTAGTGACGAAATGTAAACAATACTAAGATAGTGGATAAATTGATGCGCATAAGAGTCCTTACAAGCGTAGTGGAAACAGGAAGTTTTTCTGTTGCCAGTGAACGGTTGGGAATATCCCGAGCGGCAGTAAGTAAATACGTCTCTCAGCTGGAAGAACATTTGGGTGTTAGGCTGCTTAATCGAACTACGCGGCGGGTCTCTACCACCGAGTCGGGACAACTTTACTACAATAGATGTGTGGAAATTCTGCATAATCTTGATGAAGCCGATAATATGGTTTCGATACTCAGTAGCAAGCCGCAAGGCTGTTTGCGAATCAGTGTGCCGAGTGTGTTTTCCCATCATCATGTGGTTCCGTTGATCAGTGAATTTACCCGTATATATCCTGATGTAAAGATTGAGGTCATGGTCAGTGACCGATATGTCGATCTAATAGATGAAGGGTATGATCTGGCTATTCGGGTAGGTGAAATGGAGGATTCAGAATTAATTGCACGACGTCTTACTCGTTGTCGTCATGTGCTGATCGCAGCACCAGATTATATAAATAATGCACCGCCATTGGAACAACCTGAAGATCTGAAAAATCATGCTTGCCTTTTATACTCTTATACTGAAGGTGGTGCGTGGCCTTTAAGTAAGGGCGGAAAGGAATATTCGGTGCAGATATCGCCAGTGATGTCATCGAATAATCCGGAAGTGTTACTGGAGGCGGCTATTCAGGGTATGGGGATTAGTATTATGCCTACCTTTATTGCCAGTGATGCTATTAGACGAGGTGAGCTGCAAATAGTATTGCAAAGCTATGATGTGATGGAGCTTAGTATTTACGTGGTGTATTTATCCAGACAATATTTACCTGCAAAGATACGCGTATTTGTTGATTACTTAAAAGAAAAGATTAGTGACCCACCATACTGGGATCATTATCTTGATGTTCGCTGTTAGGTGGCGTTTAAAAGGTTAAGGAAAAATAATTATAAAGGAATGGTTGTTAGTATTGTATAATATTACTTTCTGATGCCTGTTTTTAATATGATACGTATTAACATATGACCTCGTATTAAATTATCTATTTTATATAAGATTACACAATATTCGAATACAGATCGATTTGTCGATAGAGCATGGTTGAGCTTGAAAAAGAAGACAATATGTGTAACTTATTCATAGATATATGCGTTGTGAATGTATTGAATAATAGAAGTATTATTAAATAGTAATGGATGGAGTCCTTGTATGAATAACAAAAATACGGCCGATGATTATGGTCGCGTCGCAAGATGGTTGCATTGGGGTACAGCTATATTATTCTTGCTAGCCTATATGGTGGTGTATTATCGACATTGGTTTACTGAAAGGCAGACTGCTGAGAATTTGATCTCACTTCATTTACACCTGTCTTTCGGTATTACCATTGGTGTTATCGTCATATTGCGGATCATTTGGCGCAATATGAATGAAAGACCCATACTAGAGCCGGGCCCTGGATGGCAACACTTGCTAGCTCATCTCGGCCACTATACTTTATACGCCATAATGATCCTGATGCCATTAAGTGGATATATGGGAACCGGTACGAATACCAAGTATTTTTATTTATTCGAAATTCCAAAATTTTCCGAAACATGGTTGTTTGATGTATTTGTATGGGATTATCTTGGCCTGACTTTTGAAGAGTTTGAAAAGCCCATCGACTTTTTTCACAAGGAGATAATGGGGGCATGGCTGGTATGGATGTTGATAGTTGGTCATGCTTGTGCCGCATTTTATCACCATTTTAAACTAAAAGATCGGACATTGATCAAAATGACACGCGGTGAGTAATGTTATTTAGCGGGCAAGTATTCTTCTATGTACCGAATAATACCATGTCGCCTATGAGGGATAAGGCAGTACTTTGATGCATGGGATATAATGGTCAGCGTGCATTTTTCTTTATATAGATTAGGTTAATTACACTGTGCCGGTAACGAATTCAGCGCTTCAGCAAAAAGGTGTACATGGTGTCGCAGTCACGGTGGGCGGTGGCAAACATTCTGCCATGGCGACTCAGGAAGAGTTGTTGCCCATCTATTTAACCAATATCCGCCAGCGTTTTAAAGATGAAGTCAACCGCCTGACTACGGGTGGGGCAATGCGGGAAATGTTAAAGGATGAGCCGGATGCGGTGGAGCTGGCTTTTCCGATGAGTTATCTATATATCTTTCACTGGTTACGTCATAACGTCCACCCAGATTATTTAAAACCCGTGCTGGAAAGCTTTCGCGGCCCCAAGTTTGGCTTTCTGATGGATTTGTTGCTGTCTGAAACAGCCGAGCAGTTTGTGAGTGGCTATATCCAACACTGGAATAGTAGTGGTGAAGGGATGAAGCAGCGCAGCGAGCTATTTCGCTTGCTGGAAGCCCGTGCCAATGATGCGACTCTATTGCGTGATGAGATGTTGGCAATCTGGAAAGGTCTGGATCTCTTCTCCAGTAGCTACATGGTGCAGTTTAAGGATGTTGCTCGTGATGAGCGTGATCGCTATGCCGGGATGTTGGGGCCAGAGGATCTTGAGCGCCTGGCCTTGATAGATGCCCTGCCTGATAAAGAGTTGCAGGGGATATCTCCGCGCTATAACAAGATGGGGATCATCCCGGCTATGGGATGCCCGCAGACTTGTCGTCACTGCATGTTTACCTGGCGACCTCCCAAGGGTAAGAGTGAGGATCCAGATCTTATATTTGAACTGGTCGATAAGCATACCGATAGTGTTTTATTTACAGGTGGTGATCTGACCAAACAAATGGATTATTTCTATGACGCGATTGCTAAGATGCGCCATATTAAAAATTTCGCCATTCTGCTAAATGGTGACTTTGCTGATAGCCCAAGGCTTGCTAACGAGATCCTTGGCAAGATGGCAGAGGCAATCAAAAGCCGTCCAAAGAAATGGGCCCGTGCCAAGGTGCTGTTACAGATAAGCTTCGATGAGTTCCATCAGGAAGTTTTTGTGGATAAGACGGGTCAATTGGCAGAACGTATCCCGGTTGCCAAGATTGCCAATATTGTTGAGCGCTATCCCCGTTATGCTCAGCAGATCCAGCTGGCCCTATTGCACAAGCAAACCAGTCTGAATTTTTCCAATGATGTTTTGCAAAAAGGTGTCGTCGCGCGCCTGGCCAATGAGCTGGGCAAACATGGTCATAAGATACAGGTCACCGATATGCAGGCATCACCACGTCTTAAGCAGAACCCCAAGTCGCCACAACAACCTGCCCAGGTATTGAAAGATGCCACGTTGGTGTTACAGAAGCATCCAGATGCCCCGATATTGCTGACCAGTTCAACCATAGATGGCTATGGACGGGCAGCGTTGCTGGATGAATGGGAGACGGTTAAGGAGAAGGATTTATTAAACCAGGTGATCAGCCAGGGGGCTCCTCCCGGAGAATCCTTTGATATTGATATGATGCTCTGGTTTAACGGATGGGTCACCCTGTTTAACGCAGTACATATCTGCCTGGGCGATGTATATAAAGATGGACTGGATACCATTCTTGCTCGTCAACGTAAGGATCCTTTATCTCGGGCCTTAAAGCATTTTGATAGGTGTCTATTAGAGTTCTACAGTGAAGTGCGTGATGATCTTCAACACAAGATTAATGCTGCCACTGGTCCTCATCACCTATTCCATGCCTTAACCGAAGAGCCTCAGGTTCGTCTGCATATCACAAGGCGCCTGCTGGGACTATAAAAACACTAGTTTTCATAGTATGTAATCCTCTCTGTATTGTGTGAAGTCTTTCACAAAGCTAGTATTTATTTGAAAGAAAGCGCTAGCACCATCAAAGAATGCGCCATCAGGTGTCGAAAAGCATAATGGGCAAGGTAAAAGCAGTAGATAGCATCCAACATGAAAGATAACGGACGTATTCGTATGACGGCGTTCAACAATATCCTCTATTGTGAAGCCTATATGGAAGGGGAGTTCACGCTAGATGATGCCAGCTCTATCCTGGATGAAGCACGGGCAAACTATGAGCTTCCGGTTGACGTGATTTTATATAAGGCGAGCACCTACTCCGTTACAGTGGAGGTGCAGCTAATGATGTCTAATAAGCTGGATGAATTGCGCAATTTTGTCTATATCGTGGATAACGAAACCAAGAAGGCCAGTGCAGAGTTTGCCGCCGATACCTATATGAAACCCTACAATGCCCGCATAGCCTCTTCACTGGATGAGGCGTATGCGATGCTTCTGGCCAGTGTCTGAATTATCTTGATTAAGTAACGACGATAACCCGTACCGCATCCAGTCTTATCGTGGCATTGGTTAATGCCTTCTCCAGTTCAACCCACTGCGTCTCAAAGAAGGCAATTTCATCATCACGTACGTTTGGATTAACCAACTTTAAGGCTTTAAGGCGGTTTACCTCGGTCGCCAGGGTCTGCCTGGTTTGCTCGTGGGCGTTTTGCAGAATTTCCGGGGCTTGTGCATTGGCAAGCTGTTCGGCCCGAGTCAATAAGGCGCGCAGGCGCGGCTCACTGGCCTGGATGATCTGGGCCGAGGTCTTTTTATCTACCGGGATAAGGTGATTCTGTATGGTCTTGTGTGGCAGCTTACGGTGATGATCAGCGCCTTGCTCATCGGCTACCACGCGAATGGTTGTCGGTGGTAGATAACGATTGGCTTGCAGTGTACTGGCCGAAGTCGTTTCCAGCACGTAAAGGCACTCCAGTAACACGCTGCCAGCGTTTGTTCCTGAGTATTTCAGCGCGGCCAGCGCGGTATTTCCCTTTTCATTACTTAACACCATATCCATCGCGCTGGTTATGATGGGGTGCTCCCAGGTAATAAACTGCATATCCTCATGCGCTAGCGCCTTCTCCCGCTTAAGGGTGATGGTCAGGCCATCTTCTGGCAGACCGTGAAGTGGCATGGGCATGTTTTCACTGGGACGAATGATCTCGGCATCTTCGCTATGTATCTCACTGTCGATACGGAAGCAGTGATAGAGTGCGTCCAGGTATTCTGTGAGTCCGAGGGTTTTGTCCTGCGCCTCTGCCTGTTGCTGTAGTTCACTGGCGATATCCATGCGGCAGGAGTTGTATTCCAGTAGACGATCTCGGCCGCGATGTAGCTCATCATTTAACCGCTGGTGCAGTTGGCGGGTGGTGGTGACCAGGTCGGCAATGGCATCGTCACTATTATCCAGCTGATGCAGGGCGGAAGTGAGTGTGGCCTGTACCTGAGCGAAGACATTGTGCCCGGCCGGACAGGTGTGTTCAAAGGCGCCGAGTCCCTGGTGATACCAGTGGGCCATCACTTCCTGTGCACTATCCTGTAGGTAGGGCACATGAATTTGTATCGTCTCTGTCTGGCCGATGCGATCCAGTCGACCGATGCGCTGTTCTAGTAGATCCGGGTTGAGTGGGAGATCAAATAGCACCAGATGGTGGGCAAACTGGAAGTTGCGACCTTCACTACCTATCTCCGAAGAGATCAGGATTTGGCTGCCATCCTCACTATCGGCAAAAAATGCCGCGGCGCGGTCTCGCTCGACAATGCTCAGGCCCTCGTGGAAGACCGCGGCCTGGATGCCGTGTTTGATGCGCAGGGCATCGGCAATATCCAGCGCGGTGTCTGCACTGGCGGTGATCACCAGTATTTTTTCTGGCCTTAAGGCCTTGAGCTGGTCGATTAACCAGTTAATGCGTGGATCGATCTCGAACCAGGCATCCTGCTCCGGGGTGGCGATGGCCTGGTATAACAGCTCGGGGCTGAGTAATAATTGCTCCTCTTCCAGTGGGCTTTGTTGAAATTCACTCAGGAGCGGGCGATAGGCCGCCGGTAGTGATAAGGGCTGCAGGTGGACCTGCCGCTGCGGAAAGCCTTTCACAGCGGAGCGGGTATTTCGGACCAGTACCCGACCGGTACCAGGACGGTCGAGTAAATGCT
>JABURU010000185.1 GCA_014762485.1 Gammaproteobacteria bacterium
TAACCCATTCGTGGGATCGATTTTGCTAATGCATTCATTAATACGCGTAGCTCGGGAATGATCGATACCAGGCGCAGGATACGGAAGATGCGTAATAGGCGAGCCAGTAGAGCCATTTCCGCTTCATCAATGGGGACCAGGCTAATGGTGACAATCAGAAAATCAAAGACGTTCCAGCCATCCTTGAAAAAATTGCGCAGTCGTTTCTCTGCGGCCATACGAATGAGGATTTCGGCTAAAAAGATAAACGTGATGGCGCTATCGAGTATTTCCAGGCCGTGAGAGATTATCGGATCGATCTGGTAGGTCTTGGCACCGATTAACAATGCAGATAGAACAATGATCGAAATGACAAAGGTTTCAAATATCTTGTTACTACGAATATCAATAAAAAGCTGTCTAAGCTCTACTGCGCGACCCATTATCATCTCCCTAAAAACCGGGACGCATTATATCGATATATGGAATGAAGGGGTAGCCAGCGTTAGTGGCGGTCTATTTCTTTGACAAATGTGTCCAGAGCCTCTCTGGCGGCTACGGGCTGTTCGGTTAATAACCAGTGGTCGGCCTGTATCTCTCGAATTTGATGATCTTGATAATGGCGAATGATACGCATGTTTTCTGCGTAGTCACTGACACTGGCGCCGGATGATAACAGGATGCGAACAGGACATTTTACCCGCCCTGGATCGCAGAGCGGGCTGACGACACTCAAAAGATCCTGCAGATAGGTTGTCAGGGGAATAAATTCTAGATCGGCCAGTGGCGACATATATAAGTCAGCAATCTTGATGTTCGGGTTTTCATCTAATGTCGTCCGGGTTTGTACATCCAGTTGATGCAAATCTCGATGAGGGTAATGACGACGATGTAAGCCCAGCCAACTCAAAAATAGTAGTGGGTAGAGCAAAATTGGTCCCAGCCAGTGCCATCTTTTTACGGTATTTAAAGTGCCATGAAGGTTATCAGGAAATACCGGGTCAATCAGGATAATGCCGCTGGTTTTGTCACTATGTATACAGGCAAAATCCTGTGCTACCTGGGCACCAAGGCTGTGCCCGATTATCGTGATCTGGGAGATGGCCTCATACTGCATAAATTGCACAATATCCTGTAGCCATCGACTGCGATCTATCCGGCCATAAGAGACAGAACCTTGATGTCCTCTTAAATCCATTCGATAGACATTGTAATCACTATGTAAACTGGTATGTTCTATGTATTCACTCCAGCGAGTTAAATTACTGGCTAAGCCATGGATTAGTAACACCGACGGATTATGTGCATGAACGGTATCTGGCCCTTTGTAGTGGATGGTGACGCCATCAGGTGCTTGAATATATTTACTAATTTCCATGGACGAAGTTTATTGTTTGAACTTAACTTGAGTGTAGCTGAATAAGATAAGCTTGTGTAAGGAAGAATTGAATGGGTTATCAAAGAATAAAAAAAGGTGAACTCAAGGTCGGTGATATCTTGCCATGGCACGTATATACAGAGTCCGGCAAGCTGTTGTTGGGCAAAGGTGTTGAGATTGAAGGACAGCATCAGATTGATATGCTGATTCGTCTGGGGTTTCGGACAGATGCAGTTAAACCTAATCGTTTAAGCTTGTTAACCGAAAAGGAGATCGATAACCCCTTTGCCTTTGCCGAAGAAGTACTGGAACACCTAAAAAATATCCTGCGCAATTTAACCCTGCCGGGCTCGGATGCCAATGAGCGTCTGCAATATAGCGTGATATTAATTATCAAATTATGTCGAGAATTTCCCGATGCGATGTTGGCGGTGGTTCACTTGTTCGACGAAAAGCCTTATTCAGTTACGCACTCATTTCATACCGCAATCTTAACCAGTATGTTATGCCAGAAGATGGAGCTGAGTGATATGGTCGAGCGCCAATATGTTGCGGCAGCGCTAACTGCCAACCTGGGCATGCTGGACTTGCAGGATACCCTGGAAAACCAGAAAACAGAATTAACAGAAGAGCAACGTCAACGTATTCATGAACATCCTGCATTATCGTCCAAGATACTGGAAAGATATGTTACTGAAGATAAAGATATTATTACCATCGTGCAGCAGCACCATGAAAATCTGGATGGGTCCGGGTATCCTCAAGGGTTAAGTGGCGATCAGATCACACAAGGCTCACGTATTGTCGCCGTGGCAGATCGATATAGCTCCATGATTACTCAACATCAATATGCAAAAAAGAATACTGCTATGGCGGTGTTGAAAAAGCTCTATGTTGAAAAGGGCAGTGCATTAGATGAAGAGATTTGTCTTCTATTGATCAATGTGTTGGGTGTATTTCCGCCCGGTACTTATGTGGAACTAAAGAATGGTGAAAGTGCTATTGTGACATTTCGGGCCAGGCATGGTGATCAGCATTGGCCACAGGTTAGTAGTTTCAGGGGGGTGGATGGCGGGACATATATAAACCCGTTGCACCGGGATAGTAATCGACCTGAGTATAAAATAAATAAAATGTTTTTAAGTGAACAAATGCCATTTACATATTCCTCTATATGGGGATATGAATAGACATTAAATCAGGATGTCAATTTGCTGGTGTGAATGCCGGCTTATCTTATCCGTTGGCTCATTTATGTTAAGCGGTAGCTGTGCGTGTGATGACATCCCCAGGTAGACCATGTCTCCAGAGTAGTGCCCAAGGGCCAAAAGGTTTTCATTTCCCTGGTAATTCTTATTCCATACCCGTATGCGCGGCAGCAGGTTTTCTGGTATGGGGTCCAATGTAGACTGATCGATATGGCGCCGACCTTTTTGTGCCGCAAGCGGCTGGGGAGAATAAATAGTTTCATCATGATACATATTGTTTTCCATGGATATTTGCCGATAGTGGCCATCCATGTCGATATCCAGCAGATATTCTGTTTGCAATGATTGAATATCCGGTGAATATATTTGAATATCAAAAGGCTGGTATAAAATACTGTCATGATCGGTCAAATGTTTGGTGAGGTGCGCCGCTAACTGATGTTCTATGCCGAAACGGACATGCATAGGATAAGTCTGTTTATGATTTAGCGTGACCGTTCCTTCGAGGTAGATATGTGAGTACTCATAATCAATTGTATTTCGGTAGTTATCATAGGAGAGCACCAGGCGGTTGTTACTACTGCAGTGAGGAAAATGGTGGAGCTTGAACTGTGACGGAAAAAGGATTTCCGGTGCTTTAAATTGCATACGCTGAAATATTAGTTTCATAAACTCGATATACAGCATATCCTCGGAGGTAGGCTGTTCACTGGGATGCGCGCTAGCCTGCGGCGAAATGTGCACATAGTCATCGGAAGCATTATCAGCGGCACTGATCGGTGTGCCATCGTCTGTCGCACGGTGGGTGTGACTGGATTTGTAGGCTGGTAAGCGAACAGGTCGCCTGTCCGAGTTAGAAATATGCATTACAGTATCCTTGTTTACGCACATTATCTTTATAACAGTCTAAATATCGGCAGAAAATTTCATAACTTTAGCAAAACGCTATAAAAGGTGGAGGAATGGAAACCTGGATAGTCATTACAGAACGTCTTTTTCTGGCCTTACTGGCCGGGAGTATGATTGGTATGGAGCGTGCAGTGCATGGGCGTCCCGCGGGATTGCGCACACATGCGCTGGTATCCATTGCCGCGACACTGCTGATGTTACTTACCGTATATCAGTGGGATCTACTGCAGGGTATGCCGATCGAAACCATACGCACGGATCCTACCCGCATGGCCCAAGGGATCATGACCGGTATCGGTTTTCTTGGGGCCGGCGTGATCATGAAAGACAAGCTGACGATCAGAGGATTAACCACCGCCGCCTCTATCTGGGTAACCTCGTCCATAGGCATCATGATCGGCATGGGATTTTACGACTCGGCATTTATTGCCACGGTGATGACCGTGGTCATTTTGAGCGTGTTTCGCTGGTTGGAGTCCAGGCTGCCGGTTCGGCGCTATGCCAAGCTGGAGCTAAAGAGCCCTCAGGCCGGACCGATGAATGAAGACGAGCTGGATATCATCCTGGATACATGCAAGATTCGGCATTATCCCGCCAGTTATCGCCAGGATGATGATGGGAACTTGTATATCTATATGACGATTTACAGTAACCAGTCACGCCATATGCGAGAGCTGGCAGACAAGCTGAGCAGCCACTCGCAGGTATTGGCGTTTTCGGTTAACCCGACAGGTGATTGATTACTCTGGAATTTTAGCGCGTAGTTCGTCACGGTCGAACCACCATTGCTCTTCTACTATAGCGCCTATGACCAGTGACAGGCGAGGCAGGAAGACCTGCGGATCCTTCAATTCCAGCTTCTCTACCCACACATCCAGGCCCATCTGGTTTTTCACCTGGCTGTGGCGCTCGGCAACGCGGCTGATCAGGTTGGTCGCGAGGAAACTCAGGCTCTCGTGCTGCTCATCGCTGGCACGCATATCGATGACATATAAGGCGGTGACCGCTGCCAGCGCTGCGCCGTCGGCATTGGCCGGGGTTTCACTGACAAAGTGATCCATCATTGTGTAGGTCAACTCGGGATCGACCGGGAAGGTGACCGCCAGCCACATACCCATGCCCAGTGCAGGAATAGAGGCGGGTTGCTCGGCCTGATAGAGGACATTACAGGCCTCGACGGCGTCTTGCCATGACTCTTCGCTCATTGCCACATTAAACGCTTCACGAGCGATTCCCCAGGCCTCTTCGCCGCGATTGAGAGCCACCAGGGACTCGGCGACATCCAGCTGCTTACGGGCACGCTCAAGAACGGTGGCATCATCGGATAGCTCACGTAGCAGGACACGTCGATAGTCCAGCTGACGTTCTAGCTCAGCCTTCTCCGCGTTGGCGGTCTCAGCACTGATACCAGCATTGCGCACTTCGCCGACATTACCGAATAACTCGAGATCGATATCACTTTCGTTTTCGCTCATGGGACTACCTGTAGCATTCTCTAGATAAAACAGCGGGCGATCATAGCCGATCTGGGCAAAATAAACATACCTCTTTAGTCGGATATTTGACCGGCATACTCAGGAATTGCGTATTTATCGATATAAATGCTTGGTCTGTACGGTAGAAAAATATGGGTATTGGGACATGTGCCAGATAAAATGATGCATTACGCGCACACTATACGATGCTAAGGTCTCTGGCTACTCCTGAGAGCGTGACGAATAAAGAGGGTAAAATCCTTTTCATCATTTCACCTCATGAGTCATACCAAGAATATCCATGTTTTTTGTGGCGCGACGGTGAGCCGGTTGAATGACGTCGTTGAATAAACACGATAGATTCGAAACCGGGCAATCAAGATGTCGAGAGTGGATGTGAGTGCTAAAATGCGCGTTTCCTCCCTTTTCTCCCGGTGAATTCAATGACGCTGAAGAAGCTTGAAAAGAAGCTGCTGAAACAGATGGGTCAGGCCATCGAAGATTACAACATGATCCAGCGCGGGGATCGTGTAATGGTGTGTGTATCCGGTGGTAAGGATTCACTTACCCTGTTGCGCCTTATGCACCTTGCTTCTGTGCGCAGCGATAATCGCTTTGAGGTGTTTTCGTTCACCCTGGATCAAAAGCAGCCAGGTTGGGATGACACGGCCATGCGCGAATGGATGGAGAAAAATGACTATCCCTACGAGGTGTTTCAGAAGGACACCTATTCGGTGGTGCTGGAGAAGACCAGGCCGGGTAAGGCCTATTGTTCGATGTGTTCACGTATGCGTCGCGGCACTATCTATGAGTATGCCGAGCAACATGGCCATAACAAGATCGCCCTCGGACATCATCGTGAAGATCTGATCAGTAGCCTGATGATGTCGATTTGTTATAGCGGTGAGATTCGTTCGATGCCGCCGAAGATGATTTCGGATAACCAGAAAAATATTGTAGTGCGTCCGTTGGCCTATTGTGCCGAGGAGGACATTGCCGAGTATGCCGAGTTGCTGAAATTCCCGATCATCCCCTGTAGCCTGTGTGGTTCACAGGAGGGACGTGCGCGTCAGCGTATAAAAGCGGTGATCAATGATCTGGCGGCGGATAATCCCGATGTGCCAGCGGTGATGCTTAATGCGTTGAGTAATATACAAATCAGTCAGCTTATGGATAAAAGCCGCTGGGACTTTGAGCAGCTGGAAGATAAACTGCTGCCCGCAGGTAGCGAGAGCGTGAAACGCTTCCCACAAGAAGATGAGACAGACTGTGGAGCCGTCACCGGCCAAGCCGACGACATCCTCTCTGTTTAGCTAAAGGCGGCTATTTAATGTTACGAAATATCTGGCTCTTATCCGCCATGCAGGCCTTGATGATGTCGGGTAATACCTTGTTGATCACCACCTCTGCACTGGTAGGCTTTTCGCTGGCAACGGATAAATCACTGGCAACCTTGCCATTGGCCAGCCAGTTTCTGGCGACGATGTTAATGACGATTCCTGCCTCATTGTGGATGCAAAAGGTTGGACGTCGTGTTGGCTTTGCTACCGGTACACTACTGGGATTGTTAGGTGCCGTGACATTAAGTTATGCCGTTTTCCAGCAACAGTTCTGGTTATTTGTCATCGGTACGATCTTAATTGGCATGTTTAATGGCTTTGGTATGTACTACCGCTTCGCCGCCGTCGAGGTGGCCACCGATGAGTATAAAAGTCGAGCGATCTCCTATGTCATGGCCGGTGGTGTGTTCGCGGCTCTGGTAGGCCCCAACCTGGCTAACTGGACACGGGACTGGACCGAGATTCCGTTTGCCAGTAGTTACCTGGTGATTGCTGGTCTGTATATTATTTCATTGCTTGCCTTATTCCGCTTACGGCTACCTAAACCGGTAGTAAGAAGTAAAAATGATAGCGGCCGCCGATTGAGCGAGATTATGTTGCAGCCAGTATTTATTGTTGCGGTGATGGGGGGCATGTTTGGCTTTGCCGTGATGTCGCTGGTGATGACGGCCACTCCTTTGGCGATGGAGCATCACCCACACCCTTTTTCTGATATCGCCTTTGTTATCCAGTGGCATGTGCTGGGCATGTTTGTGCCCTCTTTCTTTACCGGGCACCTGATTCGTCGCTGGGGTGTATTGAAGATCATGCTACTGGGTGCAATATTTAACCTGCTTTGTGTGTTGATCAATCTAACTGGTACTAGCTTATGGCATTACTGGACGGCATTAGTTTTACTTGGTGTGGGCTGGAATTTTCTTTTTGTTGGTGGAACTACACTGTTAACCGAAGCCTATCGTGCTGAAGAAAGCGCCAGGGTACAGGCGATAAATGATTTTATGGTTTATTCGATGGTTACACTGGCATCGGTGACGGCGGGTGCGTTGCAGTACCAGTTTGGCTGACAGTGGGTCAACATTGGGGTGACACCAGTCATTCTGATCACCATGTTTGCCATCATCTGGCTGATGATACTAAGAAATCGGCAGACGGTGTCCAGTATCGTCTAATAAGAATATAGCGGTTATTTGGGAACCGCTATACCCACTTCCAGCTCTTCCAGCCAGTCTAGAAACTTGCTGACGTTCTCGCCTTTAAAAATGCGACCATGTTGTGGGCACATCATATCAATATCCAGTTCGCGCACCCGGGCTATCCAGTCGTTCTTCGCACGATTGGATGGCATCCAGCGTTGATGAAACATCTTCATCTTGGGAATGTGTTCTTCAAAGTCATCCACATACATGGGCGCATCATCTGGCTCCAGTGCCGCCCCTACATCACCGGACATTAATATTTTGGCTACCGGATCGTAGACATGGAAATTA
>JABURU010000219.1 GCA_014762485.1 Gammaproteobacteria bacterium
GGCCTTTTGTTTTTCTTCTTGTAACTGACGACGCTCTTTGGCTGCCTGATCAATCTTTAGCAGTAACTCAAATGCTCCCTGCGCTGGATCCGACATTCCCTATCTCTCCTTTAGCCAATCAGAGCGCTAACTTTTGCCATCAATTCGGCCTCTTCCACAGGCTTGGTTACGTACTCCTTCGCACCCTGGCGTAAACCCCATACTCTGTCGCTTTCCTGATCCTTGGTAGTAACGATGATAACGGGTATCTCGGCCGTCTCGGGGGTTTTACTTAGTTCTCGTGTTGCCTGAAAACCATTCAGCCCAGGCATAACCACATCCATTAATACCAGATCTGGCATTATTTCCTTGGTTTTACTAACCCCTTCTTCACCATTGGTCGCAAAGCTAACCTCGTGACCAGTTTTTTCCAAAATGCTTTTTATTACATGAATCTCTGTAGGTGAATCATCTACTATTAATATATGTGCCATAACATACTCCTGCTATTCCCCTGGCAATACCTCGTTTATGGCTCCAAGCAAGTCCTCACGGGTAAATGGTTTTGTTACATAGCTGTCCGCTCCCACAACCTTACCTCGGGCACGGTCAAATAGTCCGTCTTTACTGGTTAACATTACGATGGGAATTTGCTTGTAGTTGGGATTGTGTTTGATCAATGCGCAGGTTTGATATCCATCCAGCCTGGGCATCATAATATCAATGAAAATGACGTCAGGCTTGCTTTCGACCACTTTAGCCAGTGATTCAAAGCCATCCGTTGCCGTGATGACTTCATAGCCTTCTTTATTTAATAAGGTCTCTGCACTTCGACGAATCGTCTTACTATCGTCGATTACCATTATTTTTCCGCTCATCTCCATCCCCATCCCATTATGTTTGTTATCACCATAATCCATAATGGCTCTGGGCATTATGACATATAATTATTTGCTAAGGTAGGCATCAAAATCGCGAAAAATATTTGATATATTAGACATTTATAGAAGATACCGAATAATTTCCCTTATTTTCTGCAACCTGAAGCTAACAAATGGAAGCCAACTAATATGAGCAAGCAAATCTCTATCGGGGTCCTGATGGACCCTATTGAAGACATCAACCCGGCCAAAGACACGACCCTGGCGATGATGCTTGCCGCCCAAAGCCGAGGCTGGACCGTCTATTATCTACAGCAGCACGATCTTAGCCTGTCAGATGGCAAGGTCATGGCCTGCCTGACCAGGGTGGAGGTCTTTGACTCTAGCGAGCATTGGTTCACCTGTCATGAATCCAGCCACATGCCGATAGAAACCCTCGATATTCTGCTGATGCGCAAAGATCCACCATTCGACATGGAGTACATCTATTGCACCTACCTTCTAGAGCAGGCCAAGCAACACGGTGTACTGGTAGTCAATGAGCCGCAAAGCCTGCGCGATGCCAATGAAAAGCTATATACCGCCTGGTTTCCACAGTGTACCCCTCCTACCCTGGTAAGCTGTTCGCAGCAGGCATTTCGGGAGTTTCTGATCCAGCATGAAGATATTATTCTCAAACCACTGGATGGTATGGGTGGCGCCTCCATCTTTCGCATTACCGCGACAGATCCCAATATTAGCGTCATCCTGGAAACCCTGACCGAACATGGCCAGAAGTTCGCCATGGCACAAAAATTCATCCCGGAAATCAGTAACGGCGATAAGCGCATCATCCTAATCGACGGCGAACCTATCCCCTATGCCCTTGCCCGCATACCGGCCAAGGGAGAAACCCGTGGCAACCTGGCGGCGGGTGGTACGGGTATCGGTCAGGAGCTATCCGAACGTGATCGCTGGATCTGCCAGCAGGTAGGTCCCACCTTAAAAGAGAAAGGTCTGATTTTTGTTGGACTGGATGTCATTGGTGACTATCTCACCGAGATCAATGTCACTAGTCCCACTGGTGTTCGTGAGCTGGATAAAAACTTCAACCTAACCATCTGTGATAGCCTAATGGATGTTCTGCAACAAAGGATTCAGAGTGAAAAATAGGATAATAATTGTATTAGCCACTCTAGTTTTAAGTAGCTGTGATAACCATAATGAGCGCTACCATCAAGAACAGATCACCGCGCTGGATGACTCATTTCAATGGACACTTCACAACATCAGTCCAGCTGCCGCTAAACAAGTTAGTGACAAAATAAAACATGATCTGGAGTTCATGTCGTTTGCCTGGCACCCATGGAAGCCAGGGCCTATAGGCAGGGTAAACCAGTTACTGCAAAGCGGTGGAGAGTTTTCCATAAACCCATCCATATTGCCCTTAGTCACCCGCTCACAGAACCTCTACCAGGCTAGCCTTGGCACTATTAACCCCGCAGCCGGAAAGTTATTTGCCATGTGGGGGCTACATAGCGAACAGCCGTATAAACTTAAGACACCGGCACCTAGTGAACTCGATCAATACCTGGCGCACCTGCCGACCATGCAGCATATCCAGCTCAATGGCATACGCGCCAAAGCGACACATCTGCAGCTGCAACTGGATTTCCGTGCGTTCACCACCGGACTCGCCATAGAGCGCATGGTCAGCGAATTAAAGCAATCCTCCATCCATCACGCCATGATTCAAACAAGTTATGGGGCAAAGGCCCTGGGGCATCAGGGAGAGAAGGCCTGGAGTAGAAATATCCCGATATCTGATGGAACCACTATATCCATAGAATTAAGCGACGGCATGAGCGTGTTCACGCAGAACAACCAGCGCCCCACGATCAGCCCGCTTACTGGCCTGCCAGTCACAGATACCATTTCTGTAACCGTAGCGGATCCGGATGCCGCCCTGGCCAACGCGGCCGCCACGGCCCTGTTTATAGCAGGGGAAGAAAAATGGCATGAAATTGCCCGCTCAATGGGCATAAAATATGCCTTATTGCTGACTAACGATGGCCGAATACATATGAACCCGGCAATGAGAGCTCAACTGACACTGGAACCAGAACTAGAAAAACGGGTCATATTAAGCGCCCCCCTGATAACACAGTAAGCATGTCTACACATACGACTCACACCATCACCGCTTCCGATCGACTTGGCATGACCCTGTTCCTGGCCATCAGCTTCCATGTATTGCTCATACTGGGTGTTAGTTTTGATATAGAAGATGATCAAATCCAACACAAACAACCATTGCCGACGATGGAGATCACCCTGGTACATAGCGAGGACGATAAAGAGCCAGACGATGCCGACTTCCTCGCCCAGGCAAACCAACGAGGCGGGGGCAACGAAAAGCAGGCCAGCCGCCCTGGCAGCCCGCATTATAATCCCTTGCCAATTCCGGATCAGGGCGAACACCAGCGTAGTCAGATGCAAACCGCTCCCGAGCAATTCCAGCAGCCCAAGGAGAGTCCGGTGATGATAGTCCGCCAGGCTCAGTGGGATTGGCAAAAAGCAGAACCTTCCCAGGTACAAACCCCTTTGCCCAAAGACCTGGTCGCCGACTCGATACACGAACGTCAGCTGGAGCTTGCCAGTATTAGCGCCGAAATTCAGCGCTTGCAAAAAATGCAGGCCCAAACGCCAAACGAAAAATACATCTCTGCCAACACACGAGAATACAAATACGCCAGCTACTTTGACGCCTGGCGTAGCAAGGTTGAGCGTATCGGCAACCTGAACTACCCAGATGAAGCCAAGCGCGGGCACATTTCGGGAGAATTATTACTGGATGTGGCCATTAATGCCGATGGCAGCTTACAGGGTGTGCATGTCTTACGCTCTTCTGGCCACCAGGTTCTGGATGATGCCGCCAAGCGCATCGTCAAAATGGCAGCCCCCTATGCAGCTTTCTCGGAAGACATTCGCAAAGACTTCCCGGTATTACATATCACCTATACCTGGCGGTTTGACTCCATGGGTTTGTCGCACACCATCCGCTAAGTCTTGCCATAACCATATTGTATGGACGATACTATGCATATGGATGTCGATTCCAAGCTCAGTAATCACTTTCTAATCGCCATGCCCGCCCTGGCGGATCCCGACTTTTTTCATAGCGTTACCTACCTTTGTGAGCACAACGAAGAAGGTGCGATGGGTATCGTCGTCAACCGCCCTCATGAATTCCAGTTAGGTGAATTATTCAGGCAACTGGAAATCACCCCCGAAGATCCGGCCCTGACCAAGTTAACGGTATACCATGGTGGCCCAGTTCAGCCAGAAAGCGGCTTTGTCCTGCATGAACTGACCGATGACCAGTGGGAAGCGACCATGAGCACCAGCGACGGGCTAGGACTCACCGCGTCAAAAGATATAATTGAAGCCATCGCTCATGGCAAGGGCCCCAAAAACTACCTCATCGCCCTGGGGTATGCCGGTTGGGGTGCCGGACAGCTGGAAGAAGAGATAAAACAAAACACCTGGTTATCCGGCCCGGCCACGGACAACGTTATCTTTGATACTCCTATCAGCCAGCGCTGGGAAGCCGCCGCTTCACTCATAGGGGTCGATCTATCTTTAATTAGCAACGAAGCGGGGCACGCGTGACCGAACTAAGTGGAACGATACTGGGATTCGACTTCGGCACGAAAAAAATTGGCATCGCCATCGGTCAAACCATCACCGCCACCGCTAACCCGTTACAGACTATTACCGCGAAAGATGGCAAACCAAACTGGCAAGAGTTGCAACAGCTCATTGACCAATGGCAACCCGTCGCCCTGGTGGTCGGGCGCCCTGTTCATATGGACGGCAGCGAACAACCATTGACCAAAATGGCGGACAAGTTTGCCAACCGTTTACGACAACACTACAAACTTCCTGTTATCCAGACCGATGAGCGCCTCTCTTCACAGGAGGCCGAGGCACTGCTGGATGAGCTACATGGAAAAAATCGCTACGATGCCTCAGAAGTTGATAAAATGGCCGCCAGCCTAATTCTTCAAAGCTGGCTACAACAGAGACAATAAAGAACGCCAATGGAAATCAAACATACGCTAGACGAGATGACCAGCCAACTCACTGTCAACCTGCAGGAGAGAGGCATCAATGATCCCTTGATGATAGGTATTCATACCGGGGGCGTATGGATAGCCCGGCACTTACATGAAAGTCTGCAGTTAAGCGAGCCCCTGGGCACGCTTGATATCTCTTTCTATCGTGACGACTTTACCCGCATCGGTATGAATCCCGAGGTCAAGCCATCCAAATTACCCACCACCGTGGAAAACCGCCACATTATCCTGGTGGACGATGTGCTGCATACCGGCCGCACCATCCGTGCCGCCTTGAATGAAATCTTTGACTACGGTCGACCAGCCAGCGTCACCCTGGTCGTACTGGCCGAACGCGACGGCCGCGAGCTGCCCATTGCCGCAGATGTGGTCGGTAAACATATCAAGCTCTCTGCCACTCAGCACATTAAGCTGGAAGGCCCGGATAAACTTAACTTGGTCGTGCAGGAAACTGAATGAAGCAAAATAACATTCAACTAAACGATGATGGCCAGCTGCGCCACTTTATTTCCATAGAAGGTCTAAAACGCCAGGTTTTGATGGATATTCTGGATACGGCGGAATCCTTCATCAGTGTCGAGGCACAACAGGTACGCAAGGTGCCCCTGCTACGCGGCAAGACCATCACCAACCTGTTTTTTGAACCTAGCACCCGCACTCGAAACACCTTTGAGCTAGCGGCCAAACGCCTGTCAGCCGATGTATTGAATGTAAACATCAGCGCCTCTGCCACCTCCAAGGGTGAATCCCTACTAGATATGCTGCATAACCTCGAAGCGATGCACTGCGACATGTTTGTCGTCCGCCATGCCCAAAGCGGCGCGGCTCACTTTATAGCCCAGCATGTCGCACCGCATATTAGTGTCGTCAATGCCGGGGATGGCCAGCACGCCCACCCGACCCAGGCCATGCTGGATATGTTGACCATACGTCGCCACAAGCAGACCTTCGCCGACCTGCGTGTCGCCATTGTCGGCGATATCCTCCATTCGCGTGTGGCCCGCTCGCAAATCCACGCGCTCACCACGCTGGGGGTTACCGAGGTTCGAGTTATCGGTCCCAAAACCCTGATTCCCAATGATATTGCCAGCCTCGGTGTGCACATCTATCACGATATGAATGAAGGACTGCGTGATGTTGATGTCGTCATCATGCTGCGTCTACAAAAAGAGCGCATGAGTGGTGCCCTGCTACCCAGGGAAAAGGAATACTTTAACCTCTACGGACTGACCTGCGAAAAGCTGACCCTGGCCAGGAGTGATGCCATAGTGATGCATCCCGGCCCAATTAACCGCGGGGTGGAAATAAGCTCCGATGTCGCAGATGGGCCTCAGTCGGTCATTCTTGAACAGGTCAGTAACGGAATTGCGGCTCGCATGGCCGTGATGTCGATGCTGCTAGGACAACGTTTTGCGAATGAAACGGAGGGCGGGCAATGAAATTGCATATTCAAGGCGGTCGCCTTATTGATCCTGCCAATGACACAGATACACAGACCGATTTGTTCATCAGTGATGGCAAGATAGCGGCCATCGGCCAGGCACCAGCCGGCTTTCAGGCCGATCAGGTGATTGATGCCAGCGGCCAGGTGGTCTGCCCTGGGCTGATCGATTTACAGGTACGTCCTCGCGAGCCAGGACAAAAGCACAAAGGCACTATCGCCAGTGAAACCCGCGCCGCGGCAACGAGCGGGATCACCACCCTCTGTTGCCCGCCAGATACCAGCCCGGTAATCGGCTCCTCGGCCGTGGTTAAATTGATCCTGGATCAGGCAGAAGATGCCGCCAGCGCACGTATACTGCCAATCGGCGCCCTGACCTCCGACCTCAAGGGCGAACAGCTGGCAGAACTTCATACCCTAAAAGAAGCCGGTTGCGTGGCCTTCTCGAATGCCCGGAACCCCATCCGCAACACGCTGGTCATGCGGCGCGCAATGGAGTATGCCGCCAGCCATAATTTACTACTATTTATCCAGGCAGAGGATGCCGGCCTGGGAGCAGGCGGATGTGTCGATGAAGGCCCCATTAGCATTCGCATGGGACTTAATGGTATTCCAGAAACCGCCGAGACCATAGAGGTATCCCGCATACTGTTGCTGGCGGAACAGACTGGCGCACGCATCCACTTTGGCCAACTATCCACCGCAGGCGCGGTCGACATGATCCGTCAGGCACAAAACAAGGGCCTACCGGTCACCGCCGATGTCGCTATTCACCACCTACATCTGACCAATATGGACGTCTCTGGCTACCATTCCCATTGCCATGTGCGTCCACCGTTACGCGATCAGCGCAGCCAGCAAAGCCTAAAATCCGGTCTTGTCACTGGTGCCATTGGCGCTATATGCTCGGATCATCAGCCACATGATGCCGATGCCAAACTCGCGCCCTTTGCCGAAACCGAACCTGGTATTTCAGGCCTGGAAACCCTTTTACCCCTGACCTTGCGTCTGGTTGATGATGGCACTCTGACCATGAGCCAGGCCATCGCCAGCCTGACCGCCCACCCAGCGGAAATACTAGACTCACACCTTGGTCAGCTTGGCCCCGACTCGGTTGCCGACATCTGTATCTTTGAACCTGAAACCAGGTGGTCACTCAGCAAGGACAACATGGTCAGCCACGGCTGCAATTCGCCATTCTTTGGCTGGGACTTAAAAGGAAGGGTCAGTCATACCATCTTTAATGGGGAAATTGTCTATCAGAAACGACAGGGTTAGCGATTTTATCGCTCC
>JABURU010000264.1 GCA_014762485.1 Gammaproteobacteria bacterium
CTACCATGCGATACCCATCGCTTTTACCGGGGAAAGGGCTAAAATTCTTCACCGCACGATTGTCACCTTTGGCCAGGGTGCAATACGCTGCCACCCCTATGTGCTGCAGGAGATGCAGGCGGTTGCCAACCCTGATGCACGTAGTGGGCTGAAACAGTTTGATCGCGCGTTGTTTGCTCACATCGGTTTTACCATCAGCAATATTACCCGCACACTGTTCCTGGGGATTACCAATGCCCGTTTCGCAGGCGCCCCTGGTGGCTCGATGAAGCGTTATTACCAACAGCTATCGCGCATGAGCGCCGCGTTTGCGATGGTTTCGGATCTATCCATGCTGGTACTGGGTGGCAGTCTCAAGCGCAAGGAAAAACTGTCGGCCCGCCTGGCCGATGTGATCAGTCAGTTATACATAGCCAGTGCGGCATTAAAGCGGTTTGCCGATGAAGGCTCACCACCTGAGGATTTGCCTCTGGTACAGTGGGTATGTGAAGACTCGCTATTCACGATACAGGAGTCGTTACACGGGTTGATGCGTAACTTCCCCAATGCCATCGTGTCCTGGTTTATGCGCCTGGTGGTATTTCCTCGTGGCCGCTTCTGGTCTGCACCACGGGATCAGCTGGGTCGTAAGCTTGCGAGTATTTTGATGGCGCCGGGTAGTGGTCGAGATCGCCTCACACGCGGAGCCTTTATCTCCACCGATCCGCAGGACCCTCTGGGCGCGATGGAAGACGCCCTGGTGAAGGTCACCGCGGCCAAAGCGGTACAGAAAAAACTACGCCAGGCGGTTCGGGATAACGAACTGCTGCCCGCTGCCGAAGCCGAATTGATAGATAAAGCCCGGGATAAGGGTTTGATCACAGATGATGAGGCCACTGTTATGCATGATGCCGTAAAGGCCCGGGATAAGGTGATCCAGGTGGATGCCTTTGCTCATGATTACTGGAAATAATAACGAATAGGAGCCAACCCATGGCGCAGACAAAAAAGGCCGCCACCAAGAAGCGCGCCGCAACCAGGAAGAAGGTGACCGCGATGAAAGATAAAGATCTGGGAGGTCGTCCAGTCTATATCGTCGATGGCAACCGTACTCCTCAGCTAAAGGCCCGAGGCAGGCCTGGTCCTTTTACCGCCTCGGATCTGGCAACATTGGCCGGTCGGCGTTTACTGGCACGACAACCTTTTGAAGCGACGGAGCTGGATGAGGTCGTGCTTGGTTGTGTCATGCCAGGGCCTGATGAGGCGAATATCGGTCGGGTGGTGGCCCTGCGACTGGGCTGTGGCGACAAGGTTACGGCCTGGACCGTGCAGCGAAACTGTGCCTCGGGTATGCAATCCATAGACAGTGGGGCGAGAAACATTGCCCTGGGTCGTGCCGATCTGGTGATGGCCGGGGGCACGGAGTCAATGAGTCATGCACCGGTGCTACTCGATGATCAAATGATCATCTGGCTGGGCGAGTGGGCCAAGGCGCGTAGCGTTGTTGCCCGCGCCAGGGCATTGGCAAAGCTGCGGCCTAAACACTTTCGCATCATTATCGGATTACTACGTGGCCTGACGGACCCTATCGTTGGCCTGTCGATGGGACAGACAACAGAAAACCTTGCTTACCGGTTTAATATTACTCGTGAAGAGATGGATGCCTACGCGATGCAAAGTCATCATCGCCTGGCCGCGGCCCTGAAGAATGGACACCTGGAAGAGCTGGAAGTGATTTACGATCACCTGGGTAAATTTTATGACCATGATGATGGTATGCGCGCCGATAGCGACATGGCTGGCCTGGCCAAGTTAAAGCCGGTCTTTGATCGGCCCTATGGTCTGGTAACCGCGGGCAATAGTGCGCAGATCACCGATGGCGCGGCGTGGACCTTGTTGGCCAGTGAACAGGCGGTGGAGAAATATAACCTGCCGGTGCTGGGACGCATCGTCGATAGCCAGTGGGCGGGACTGGATCCGGCGCAAATGGGACTGGGGCCGGTACATGCCATGAGCCCGATCATGCAGCGGCACAAATTGTCTCTGGATGACGTGGACTACTTTGAAATCAATGAGGCCTTTGCCGGACAGGTATTGGCCTGTCGCAAGGCATGGAATGATAAGGATTACTGCAAGGATGAGCTGGGTATGAAAGGTGTCGTCGGTGAGATCGACATTAACCGCCTGAATATTGATGGCGGTGGTGTCTCCCTGGGGCATCCTGTGGGCACCAGTGGTACGCGTATTACCCTGCACCTGTTAAATGTATTAAAGCGCAATAATGCCAAGCGCGGTATCGCCAGTCTTTGTATCGGTGGCGGACAAGGCGGTGCACTATTGGTTGAGCGTGAGACGGAGTAATTTGCCATGACCAACAAATATAAAAACTGGCAGCTCGACATAGATGAAGACAAGATCGCCTGGCTGCAACTGGATAAGGCGGATAGCGCTACCAACATTATTTCTCATGAAGTAATGGATGAGTTAAATGATGCCCTGGACGAGGTGGGTGGTGCCCATGTGCGTGGCCTGGTGTTCTGCTCGAAAAAGAAAAGTGGCTTTATTTATGGCGCCGATGTCGAAGAGTTCACCAAGCTGACGGATCCAAATAGCGCCTTTGAATTGATACGCCGAGGGCAGGCGGTGATGGATCGCATCGAGATGATGGGCTGTACCACCGTGGCCATGATTCATGGCTTCTGTCTTGGTGGTGGGCTGGAACTGTCTCTGGCGTGTGATTACCGTGTTGCTGAGGCTGATTCCTCGAAACTGGGTTTGCCCGAGGTGAAGCTGGGGATTCATCCCGGCTTTGGCGGCTCGGTACGCAGTATTCAACTATTAGGCGTACCCACGGCGATGGATCTGATGCTGACCGGTCGCACGATAGACGCTCGACGTGCAAAGAAGATTGGCCTGATAAATTTTGCCGTGCCGATGCGTCAGCTAAAACGTACCGCTAAGGGCGTCATTCTGAATCCCCCCAGGGTGAAGCCTTTACCACTCTGGACGCGGTTACTAAATAACAAGTGGGCGCGCCCGTTACTGGCCAAGTATCTATGGCGTAACGTTGAAAAGAAGGCATCACAGGAACAGTATCCCGCGCCGTTTGCCTTGATCGATCTATGGCTCAAGTTTATCGATGAGCCCACGGATATGCTGCGCGAAGAAGCACTATCTGTTGCACGTTTGATTACCGGCGATACCGCGCAAAACCTGATACGGGTTTTTTTCCTGCAGGAGCGGATGAAAAGTAGCGGTAAGCTGGAAGGTTATAAGCCCAGGCGGGTTCATGTGATCGGTGGTGGTGTGATGGGCGGTGATATAGCCGCCTGGTGCGCGATGCAGGGGTGCCAGGTGACGGTTCAGGATCGCTCTCATGAGTCTTTGGCCAGGGTGATGAAACGAGCTCATAAGCTCTATAAGAAGAAGCTCAAGCGACCACGGCCGATACAGGCGGCGATGGACAGGCTCATGCCAGATCTGCATGGCGATGGGTTGTCCCGGGCCGATGTGGTGATCGAGGCCATCTTTGAAGATCTGGAGGCCAAGCAGGCCCTGTTCCGCGACGTCGAATCCAGGGTGAGCGCCGATACCTTGCTTTGTACCAATACCTCATCCATCCCACTGGAAGAGATCGGAGAAGCATTAAAAGAACCTGGTCGTCTGGTCGGGCTGCATTTCTTTAATCCGGTGGCGATGATGCAACTGGTGGAGATTGTTCATGGTGACAAGACCGACGACGAAGTGATCCAAAAAGCCTCGGCCTTTACCCATCAAATTAAACGATTGCCACTACAGGTAAAAAGTTCACCGGGCTTTTTGGTCAATCGCATCCTCATGCCTTACCTGATGGAGGCGGTGGTACTGGCCGAAGAGGGAGTACCGTTAAAGGCGATAGATAAGGCGGCACTGAAGTTTGGTATGCCGATGGGGCCGATCACCCTGGCCGATACCGTGGGCCTGGATATCTGTATGCACGTGGCAGAAAACCTTTCCCAGCATTTAGGTGGAGAGGTGCCGAGACGATTGCAGGAGTTGGTAAAGGCGGGCCATTTGGGTAAGAAGAGTGGCCAGGGATTTTATAAGTACGATAAGAAGGGTAAGCCACAGGTTGATTCAACGGCCAGTAGTAAGGTGGATGATAGTGTCACCGAAAGGTTGGTCATGCGGTATGTCAATGAAGCGATGGCCTGTCTGCGTGAAGGGGTGATCGAAGACCCGGACTTACTCGATGCCGGTATGATATTTGGAACCGGCTTTGCGCCATTTAGGGGCGGCCCTATGCATTATGTACATGAGCAGGGTGTCGTCGCGATGCGTGATCAAATTGCGGCCCTGGAAAAGCAATTTGGTGAGAGGTTTGAACCCGATGCCTATTGGGCTAGTATCTAACAAGATGGTCAGGAGCAAGAATAACAATGGCTTTAACTAAAGATATTATTACCCCGGAAGAAGCGGGAACCTTAGCTGGACTGTTTAAAGAACGCGCTCGACGAAGTCCAGATAGCGTCGCCTATCGTTATTTTGATGAAGCCAGAGAGCAGTGGAGTGATACTAGCTGGGCCGAGATGCGTCATGAGATATCTCGCTGGCAAGCGGCACTGGAAAAGGAGGGGCTGGATAAAGGTTCACGTGTTGCCCTGATGGTACGCAATTGTCGTGAATGGGTGATGTATGACCAGGCCGCTCTGGGACTGGGGATGGTGACTGTGCCCCTGTACGTGGATGATCGCCCGGAAAACGTCGCCTACATCATTCAGGACTCGGGTAGTGAAGTCCTGTTATTAATGAATAATGATCAGTGCCGCGCCCTGCTGGATACAGAGGGAAGGTTACCCACCGTTAAGCGTATTATTGTGATGGGGCCCGTGGCTTCGGACATTACCGATGAGCGTGTTGTCGGCATGCATACCTGGTTACCGGCTGCCTCCAGTAATGAAATGACGGTAGTGGCCGTAGACCCGGGTGAACTGGCGTCGATTGTTTATACCTCGGGTACTACCGGTAGACCTAAGGGCGTGATGCTCAGTCACGGCAACATGTTGTCCAATGCCTATGCCTGTGCGCATGTACTGGATATTTTTCGCGAAGATATCTTTCTTTCCTTTTTACCGATGTCACATACCCTGGAACGGACGGCGGGTTATTACCTGACGGTCATGAGTGGTTCTACCGTGGCGTATGCCCGCTCGGTTCTTCAGCTGGCAGAAGACTTGCTGGTTGTCCGGCCGACGATCCTGATCTCGGTTCCGCGTATTTATGAGCGAGTGTATAACCGCATCAGTGACCAACTGGAGGCGAAATCTCCACTGGCTCGCAAACTGTTTATGTCGGCGGTCGATGTAGGCATGTACCGTTTCGAATATCGAATGAAACGAGCTCCATGGCATGTGAAATTACTGGCCTGGCCGATTCTAAATGCACTGGTAGCGAAAAAGGTTCGCTCACGTTTAGGTGGCCGGTTACGTCTGGCGGTTAGTGGTGGCGCACCATTGGCCCCACCCATTGCCAATGTGTTTATTGGCCTGGGCCTGGATATCCTACAGGGTTATGGGCTCACCGAGTCTAGTCCGGTGATCAGCGTGAACCGGCCTGATGCCAATATTCCAGCCAGTATCGGTACCGTCATCAATGATGTCGAGGTCAAGATCGGGGACAATGACGAGCTATTATCCCGAGGCCCTAATACCATGTTGGGTTACTGGAACATGCCCGAGGCAACGGCAGAGACAATAAAGGATGGCTGGTTATACACCGGCGACAAGGCGCGTATCGATGATGCTGGGCATATCTATATCACCGGGCGTATTAAAGAGATATTGGTATTGGCCAACGGTGAAAAGGTACCACCGGCCGACATGGAAATGGCCATTGCCCTCGACTCTTTATTTGACCAGGTGCTGGTACTGGGTGAGGGCAAACCGTATCTGAGTGCCTTAATTGTGGTCAATCCCGAGCAATGGGAAAAACTCTGCGTTGAGAAAGGAGCGGTTGGCAGCAAGGAGGAGTTGTTAACCAATCCAGCATTGCTCGACATCGTGCGTGATCGCATAGCGCAGCAGATCAGCAGTTTCCCCGGCTATGCACAAATCCACCAGGTCACCCTGGATATAGAGCCGTGGGGTATCGAGGAAGGTCTGTTAACCCCAAGCATGAAGATGCGTCGTGGCCCGATCATGGAGAAATACAAAGCAGCCATTGCCGAGATGTATAAAGGACACTAGTGTGGAAAGGCTTACACAACTGCCAAAAGATAAGATACCCACGATAAGGGTGTTGGCCATGCCGGCCGATACCAATGCTGCCGGCGATATATTTGGTGGTTGGATTATGTCGCAGGTGGATATGGCTGGCGCCATCACCGCGCATGATCGTGCCAAGGGACGCATCGTCACGGTGGCGGTTAATTCTTTCCACTTTCATGCCCCGGTCTATGTCGGTGACGTGGTCAGTTGTTACGCGCATGTGGTGCGCGTAGGCAATACATCTCTGACGGTCGATATCGAGGTATATGCAGAAAGAGGACGAAACCCTGAGCAGTGTGTTAGGGTTACAGAGGCAACATTTACCTATGTTGCAGTGAACCAGGACGGTAAGCCGCGCCCGGTGGATAACACGCAGTCATAATGGATATAAAAATATAATAGAGGGAGGGGTAGATGCCTGTAGCGTTGCCCGCAAACCAGTCAAATCATATCTTGCAGACATTGCCGGTTGGTATCATCGTACTGGAGCAGAATCGAGTAAGCTGGATCAACAATACGCTTCTGAACATGTTGCATGTGACAGAAGAGCAGATCATAGGCAAATCCAAGGATGAGCTGGATGAGCTGGAACTACAGTTGCTCTTTTCCGAACAACCCACTATCTATATCCCGGCGATACATGGCAACTCAGAGCGCTGGTTACAGTGTGACTGCAAACAAAATGGTGATGGCAGGCAAATCAATACATACCAGGATGTGACCCAGCTACATCACCTGGAACGGGAGCGTGGCCGACTGGAATCGATCATCGTTGATGCGACTACCAATGATGCGGTCACCGGCCTGTTAAACCGTCGCGGGGTGATTCAGCGCCTGGAGCCACAAATTGCCCGTTGCAGGCGTTACGAAACGCCATTGTCGGTAATTATGCTGAATGTGCAGTTAAATCAGGGCGGTACCGTCACGGAAATAGGTGAGCAGGCGTTACTGGAACTGGGGCAGCTGATTAAAGACTTTGTGCGTTGGGCGGATATGATCGGACATGAAAACGCGGGTGAATTTTTAATTGTGTTACCCGAAACAGAATTGCAGGGAGCAAAAGAGCTGGCCGAACGTTTGTTGGCGGTGGTGGAGCAAACCACGCTATCTGGGATGCCAGAAAAGAGTCAGTTAGAGGTGAAGCTGGGCGTATCGGCCTGGCGAAAGAATGATAATATGGCGGAATTAATTCAACGTACGAATGGGGCGCTAGAAGACGCCGTGAATAACGCAAATAATATTGCCGTATCCTGAGTTAACCACTCTAGACAAAAAAGGGCGTTCAATACGCCCTTTTTTGTCGGATGGTCAGTGTACAGGGACATGACCAACTTTCTTCATCTCGCCCCTTATTTTTACCGCTCACTATCTACCTCGCTATGATTTTGTATAAATAGATCTAGTAAATAATCTCCGGCTGCACGGTGTTCTATATCTACCGGTCAA